>CAMWNA010000060.1 GCA_947175515.1 uncultured Clostridia bacterium
CGCCCAAATTTTTTTTTACCCCCCACTTATCTCATTGGGTGGGCGGGCGGCGCGCCCCCCCCACCCCCACTGTTTTTTTATTCTCTTAATATGCACGGGCGAAAATGACCGTGTGTTTTGATTTTTTGCCGCAGACTGCGCAGGTTTCCGAGGTTTCGCCCTCAGCGAATACCCTTGCGGTGGCGGCGGTTTCAGTCTTGACCTTATCTTCACACTCACGGCAGCCGCACCAACCGGCTTTTACGAAGTTGCCGCCTTCCACTCCTTTTAAAATGCCTTTTAAATCGTTTGCGTAGACTATCTTTTCGTCGCGGCGCTTGCGTGCGGCTTCAAGCATATCTTTTTGGACGGTATTTAAAAGCGCTTGAATCTCCTGCCCGATATTTTCAAGCTGCACTTCCGTTTTTTCAAGCGTGTCGCGGCGGAAAATTAAGGCTTTGCCCGCTTCCAAATCGCGCGGTCCTAATTCTATCCTCAAAGGAACGCCTTTCATTTCCCATTCGTTGAACTTCCAGCCGGGGCTGTTGTCGGTTTCGTCAAAAATTACGCGCACTCCATCTTTTTCAAGCTTTGCTTTTATTTCTGCGCAGGCTTCCATAACTCCGCCTTTTTTTGCGGCGATAGGAACTATTACGACCTGACAGGGCGCAACCTTGGGGGGAAGAACAAGACCGCGGCTGTCGCCGTGAGCCATTATCAGTGCGCCAATCATACGGGTTGATGTACCCCAGCTTGATGTGTACGCGTGCTTCTGCACTCCGTCCTTATCCAAGAATTTTATATCGAAAGCTTTTGCGAAGTTCTGACCTAAGTAATGGGTCGTACCCGACTGCAGACTTTTGCCGTCCTTCATCATTGCTTCCATTCCGAACGTTGCAACCGCGCCTGCGAATTTTTCCTTTTCGGTCTTTCTGCCGCAGATTACGGGGATAGCCAGAACGTTTTCCGCGAACTCCTTATACACGGAAAGCATTTTCATGGTTTCTTCCATAGCCTCATCTTCGGTGGCGTGGGCGGTGTGACCTTCCTGCCATAAAAATTCCGAAGTACGCAAAAAAGGGCGCGTGGTTTTTTCCCAGCGCATAACGTTTGCCCACTGGTTAATTAAAACGGGCAAATCCCTGTACGACTGTATCCACTTGGAGTACATACTGCCGATAATCGTTTCAGACGTGGGGCGGATAGCCAAGGGTTCCGAAAGCTCCTCTCCGCCGGCGTGGGTTACGACGGCGACTTCGGGTGCGAAACCTTCAACGTGTTCTGCTTCCTTGGTGAAATAGCTCATAGGGATAAGAAGCGGAAAGTATGCGTTTTTGTGGCCCGTGGCTTTGAAGCGCGCGTCCATTTCCGTTTGAATATTTTCCCATATGGCGTAGCCGTAGGGACGTATTACCATAGTGCCTTTTACGGGACCGTAATCCACCAAGCCCGTTTTTAAAACTACGTCAGTATACCACTGCGGAAAATCTTTTTCTATATCCGCAATCTGTTCAACAAAACTTTCCTTTGCCATAATTACTCCTCTATGCGGAAATTATATCACAACCGTTTATAAAAATAAAACTAATTTAACGGGGTTTGGAAAAATTAGCGCATGCGTTTACCTGATTTTCCCTTGGCGCATTGCGAAAAATTTGCACATATTCAACTTCAAACACTTGTATTCGACTTTAAAATAATGTATAATTTAATTATGGAGCCGAACGGACTTAAACAACTTAAAAGCGGAACGGACGTACGCGGAATTGCCGTCGGCGATTTATCGCCCGTGACGCTTACGGACGAGGCGGTTATTTCAATAAGCCGTGCGTTTATAAAATGGCTTACTTCAAAGTATAAAAAGGACCGTTTTAAAATTGCCGTCGGCAACGACAGCAGAATTTCCGCACCGCGCATTTTAAACTGCGTTAAAGAGGGGATTCTGAATAGCGGAAGCGACCTTGTGTATACGGGGCTTTCTTCCACGCCTTCTATGTTTATTCTTCTGAAAAAGTCCGACTGGGGCTGCGACGCTTCGATTATGATAACCGCGTCACACCTGCCTTACGACAGAAACGGACTGAAATTTTTCACGCCCGACGGCGGACTGGATTCGCGCGATATCGACGAGATTTTAGAGATTGCCGAAGGCTTGCAACCCGACGGCGTATGCGGCGCGGATTCTTGCATCGGGAATTATTCCGAAAAAAGCTATATGGACGAATATTCCCTGATTCTTGCCGAAACCGTGAGAGAAGCCTGCGGATGCACCTTCCCCCTTGCCGGCAAAAAAATTATAGTCGACGCAGGCAACGGAGCAGGCGGTTTTTTTGCGGAAAAGGTTTTACTGCCTTTAGGTGCGGATATTACCGGCAGCCAGTTTTTAGAGCCTGACGGAAGATTCCCCAACCACATACCCAACCCCGAGGACGGAGGCGCGATTAAAAGCCTTTCCGCCGCAGTTTTGGAAAACGGCGCGGACCTTGGAATTATTTTCGATACCGACGTGGACCGCGCTGGCGCGGTTGACTGCGACGGAAGCGAGATAAACAGAAACAGGCTTATAGCCTTAGTTTCCGCAGTGCTGTTAAAGGAAAAACCAAACGGAATTATAGTGACAGACTCGGTAACGAGCGACGGACTGACGGCGTTCATAAAAAGTTTGGGCGGACAGCATATCCGCTACAAGCGCGGATATAAAAACGTTATCGATAAGTGCGTTGAAGTAAACAAGAGCGGCGGATACTCCCCCCTTGCTATGGAAACCTCCGGACACGCGGCGTTTGCCGATAACTTTATGCTTGACGACGGCGCGTACCTTGTAACGCGAATACTTATTACACTTTCAAACCAAGCTAAAAACGGGGCGAAGCTGTGCGATTTGATTACAGACTTACCCGAGCCCGTTGAGTGTGCGGAAGTGCGCTTAACGTTTACTGAGCATAGCGAAAACTTTAAAGCCGAGGGTCAAAAGGTTATCGGGGATATGAAGGCGGCGGCGCTGACTTCCGACGATATGAAGCTTGCACCCGACAATTACGAGGGCGCGAGGATAAACTTTTCAAAGGGTGACGGCGACGGATGGCTTTTAATACGGCAGAGCGTACACGACCCCGTAATGCCCGTAAACTTTGAAAGCAACACCGCAGGCGGCAATAAAATTATGGCGGAAAAGCTTTTGAAGCTTTTAGAAGGCTACGCCTTTCTGAACGTTGAAAACTTAAAAAAATTTATTACATATTAATTACTTATTAAGGAGAAAATTATGTCTGTTGCCAATAAAAGCGTTGACACTATCAGAATACTGTCTGCCGAGGCTATCCAGAAAGCGAATTCGGGTCACCCCGGCATCTGTATGGGTGCGGCGCCGATCGGATACGAGCTGTTTGCAAACTTTTTGAATTTCAGCTACAAAAACCCGAACTGGGACAACCGCGACAGGTTTATACTTTCAGCGGGGCACGGCTCAATGCTCCTATACTCGCTTTTACACCTTTTCGGTTTCAACGTAACCAAAGAGGATTTAATGAATTTCAGGCAGGTTGGTTCTAAAACCCCCGGACACCCCGAATACGGCAAGACCGAGGGCGTTGAAACCTCAACCGGTCCTTTGGGGCAGGGAATTGGCAACGCTGTAGGCTTTGCGGTAGCGGAGTCACACCTTTCGGCTATTTTTAACAGACCCGACTTCCCCGTAGTTGACCACTTCACCTACGTTTTATGCGGCGACGGATGCCTTGAAGAAGGCTTGAGCTATGAAGCGTGTTCGTTTGCCGGCACTCAGAAGCTGGGCAAGCTTATACTCCTCTACGATAAAAACGATATAACAATAGAAGGCGGCATTAAGCAGACTTTTTCCGAGGACACGGCAACGAGGTTTGCTGCGCAGGGCTGGCAGGTTATACGCGTGAACGACGCGAACAACCTTGGCACGCTTAAAGCGGCGATTAACCGTGCAAAGAGCGATTTGACCAGACCTTCTATAATTATCTGCCAGACAGTAATCGGCTACGGTTCCCCCCTTGCCGACACTGCGGACGTACACGGCGCGCCTATGGGCGAGGATAACCTTGCAAAGACCAAGGAATTTTTCAACTGGACGGAAGAACCGTTCTGCGTGCCCGAGGACGTGAAACAGCACTGTTCGGATATTGCCGAAGATAAGCTGCAAGCCGAACGCGACTGGAACAGAATGTTCATTAAATACGAGCGCGAATATCCCGAGCTTGCCGAAAAATACAGAAAGTTTATGAACGGAATGGAGCCGGACTTCAACGAAATGCCCGAGCTGTTCCGCTTCGATAAAGCCGAAGCTACGAGGGTTTCGGGCGGAAAGATTTTAAATAAGATTTCCGAGCTGATGCCCAACCTTATGTCGGGTTCGGCAGACCTTGCCCCCTCCACTAAAACCGAGCTTAAAGGTAAGGGATATTTTACACCCGACAACCGCGAAGGAAGGAATATTCACTTCGGTATCCGTGAACATGCTATGGCGGCAATATGCAACGGCATTCAGCTGCACGGCGGACTTAGAATCGTCTGCTCTACGTTCTTCTCGTTCTCCGACTATATGAAGGGCGGAATAAGAATGAGCGCGCTTATGAATATACCCGTTATTTACGTTATGACGCACGATTCAATAGGCGTCGGCGAAGACGGTCCCACGCACCAGCCCGTGGAGCAGCTTATCGCACTGCGTTCTATTCCCAACCTTAAAGTTTTCCGTCCCTGCGACGGCAAGGAGACTGCGGCGGCGTATATTTCGGCATTCACACAGGATTCCCCCACCGTTCTCGTACTCTCGCGTCAGAATCTGCCGCAGAACGAGGGCTCCGACATAAAGGCGCTGACGGGCGGTTATATTCTTGAAGACTGCGCAGGCTCGCCCGACGTTCTGTTGATTTCCTGCGGTTCGGAGATTGAGCTTTGCGTTGAAGCAAAGAAAAAGCTTGCCGACGATGGAATTAAGGCAAGAATAGTTTCTATGCCGAGTATGGAAGAATTTGAAAAGCAGACCGAGGAATACAAGGAATTCGTTTTGCCCTCGGCCGTTAAAGCGAGAGTTTGCGTTGAAGCGGCTTCGCACTTTGCTTGGTATAAATATTCCGGCGACTGCGGAGAGGTTATAGCTATGCAGACTTTCGGAATTTCGGGACCGGCGAACGAAGTGTTCGAGCATTTCGGATTCACCGCCGATACCGTTACGGAAAAAGCAAAAGCTTCAATTGAAAAAGCAAAGAGAAGATAATAGTTACGAACGGTTCTGATTTTTTAAATAACAAAGCCGCCGTGCTGAATTTCAGCGCGGCGGCTTTTTAAATTAAATTTTCATTATTGCTTGTTTAAAATTTCCCTTGCGGTGGCGAGCATAAGCTTTATGCGGTTTTCCTGATTGACTTTGGTAGCCGAAGGGTCGTAATCTACCGCAACTATGTTTTCGTCTGCGTACAGATTTTTGAGTGTTCTTATTGCGCCCTTGCCTGCTATGTGGTTGGGCAGACAACCGAACGGCTGTGCGCAAACGACGTTGGGCACTCCCGTTTCCGCAAGCGCAGCCATTTCCGCAGGTATAAGCCAGCCTTCGCCCATTTTCACGCCTTGGTTTAACACCTTGTCCGCGCAATGGCGCAGATGCTCGAAGTCGTGCACAGGCTCGAAAGTGCCTTCCTTTTCAAACTGTTTGATTATGTTTTTCTGCTTTTTGTGCAAAACCTTGTAAACGAGCTTATAAAGCGCCGCCTTTGCCGCGCTGTGCCCGTAAAGCTTTCTGTCGTTGACGACGTTTATTATGCAATATAAAACGAAATCCATAAGCGCGGGCACGACGGGTTCACAGTTTTCGGAAATTAAAAATTCTTCAAGCTTGTTGTTGCCGAGGTGGGAATATTTGACGTAGATTTCGCCGACTATGCCTACCTTGACTTTCTTCTCCTCCGTGCGTTTGACGGCGGCGAACGTATCGATAATTTCGGCGTTTATTTTTTTGTAATTCTTATACTTACCTTTTTTAAAGGCTTCAACCGTGAACCTTACGGCTACGTTCCTTGCAACGTCCGCCGCACCCGATTCCGCTTCGTAAGGCTTTGTCTGGTTATAGCACCACATAATGCTGTCGCCGTAAAAAATTGCATAAGCGAGCTTTAATAAAAGGCTTAAAGTCATTTCGAACGAGGAATTTTTTTCAAGACCCGAAAAGTTCAAGGACAGCACGGGAACTTTGGGGAACTCCGCTGCCAAAGCCTTTCTTATAAGCGGCATATAATTAGAAGCGCGGCAGCCGCCGCCTGTCTGTGTGATTAACACCGCCGTCTTATCCAAATCGTATCTGCCGCTTTTTAAAGCTTCGATATACTGCCCCACGACGCAAAGGCAGGGATAGCACGTATCGTTATGCACGTGCTTCAAGCCCTCGTCAATGACCGTGCGCGAGTCTCCCTCAAGCACTTCCACGTCGTAGCCTTCCATTTTCAAAAGCTCCTGAATTATGAGGAAATGCCAAGGCAGCATATTGGGTATTAAGATTTTATGCGTGGACTTCATAGACTTGTCCCACAGGGGATATTTAGTCGTGTAGTCCGCCGTTTGCTTTTCTTCCATAGGTTAACGCCTTTGTGACTCCTCGATTGCCGCAAGCATACTTCTCAGTCTTATCTTCACGACGCCGAGGTTATTAATTTCGTCAATTTTTATCTGTGTGTATAGTTTTCCGCTTCTTTCCAAAATCGTGCGCACTTCGTCCGTAGTGATTGCATCAAGTCCGCATCCGAAAGAAACCAGCTGAACGAGATTGACGTTTTTATGCTTTGCAACGAAATCCGCGGCGCGGTACAGCCTTGCGTGGTAAGTCCACTGGTTGAGCACGTCTACCTTTACGATATCGCCCTTTTCGAACACGCTGTCTTCGGAAAGAACTGCAAGCCCCAACGAAGTTAAGAGTTTGTTTATGCCGTGGTTGATTTCGTTATCAAGGTGGTAAGGCCTGCCGGCAAGCACGATTACCTGCCTGCCATCTTCTTCCGCCTTTTTAAGAATTTCGTCGGCTTTGTTTTTAATATCGCCGTGGTATTTTTCAAGGCGCGTAAAGCCTTCCTTTAAGCCGTCCTTTATATCGCGCTTTTTTACGCCGTATTTTGCGAAAATGCTATGTAGCTTTTTAACCGTATTCGACTGCATATTCAAATCGATATACGGCATTAAAAAGTTAGTATCGTTAAGCCGTTCGTTATTGGCTTTCAACAGCTCGGGATAGTATGCGACGACGGGGCAATTGTAGTGATTGGTTGAACAGTGTTCGTCTAAGTTATAGCTTTCACAGGGCATAAATATGAAGTCAACGCCGTTATCCAAAAGGCTTTCGATATGACCGTGCATTAATTTTGCAGGATAGCAAGCCGTATCCGAAGCTACCGTATGCTGACCTTTGAAATACAGTTCACGCGAGGACTTGTCGGATAAAACGACCTCGAAGCCGCACGTTTCGAAAAAGCCTGCCCAAACGGGAAGCTGTTCATACATACCTAACTGCAGGGGCAATCCTACCTTTCCGCGTTTGCCTTTCGTGCCGTTTACGCATTTTAAAAGGCGTTCCTGCTTATATGCGTATATGTCCGTATCTGCAGAGACCGGTTTAAGACCGGCGCCGCGTTCGCACTTGTTGCCGGAAATGAACTTTCTGCCGTCGCCGAAGGTTATTATATTTATGTTGCATTTTGAAGTGCAGCCGTTGCAGTTGGTTGACTTGGAGATATACGTAAACTTTTCAAGCTGTTTTTCTCCGAGGGTGGAAGTTTCTCCCTTTTTGTTTTCCATAGCGTACAGCGCCGCGCCGAACGCACCCATAAGCCCTGCAATACCGGGGCGAGTGACTTCCTTGCCGATTTCCTTTTCAAATGAGCGCAAGACCGCGTCGTTCAAGAACGTGCCGCCCTGAACGACGATATGTTCGCCGATTTCGTCCGGCGAAGTCGCGCGAATTACCTTGTAGATTGCGTTTTTGACGATTGACGAGGAAAGCCCTGCGGAAATATCGTCTACGCCCGCGCCTTCCTTCTGGGCCTGCTTTACCGCACTGTTCATAAATACCGTACAGCGCGAGCCGAGCTCTACGGGGTGTTTGGCGTAAAGACCTTCCTGAGAGAACTTGTCTATCTCCATACCCATTGCGCGCGCGAACGTCTGTATGAACGAGCCGCATCCGGACGAGCAAGCCTCGTTTAGCATTATGGAATCTATTGCTCCGTTTTTGATTTTAAAGCACTTCATATCCTGTCCGCCGATGTCGATAATAAAATCGACGTCTGGTTTGAAGTGCATTGCGGCTTTGAAATGCGCGACCGTTTCGACTATACCGAAATCGGCGCAGATTGCGCTTTTTATCAGGTCTTCGCCGTAGCCCGTTACCGCGCTGCCGCAAATTTTCAGCCTGCCGCCGCCGAGGCGGTAGACTTCTTTTAGCTTGTCTATGATTACGTCAAGCGGCTGACCCTTGTTGGAAAGGTACTGTGAATAGAGTATGCGGCAGTCAGGCGTGATTACGATCAGCTTCGTAGTGGTCGAACCCGAGTCAATGCCTATGTAGCAGTCACCTTTATACGATGCAATATCCGCAAACTTCAAGTCGGTGGCCCTGTGGCGTTTGACGAAGTCCGCATATTCCTGTTTATCCTTGAAAAGCGGCTCGCCCGTGACGATTTCGTCGCTTTCTTCAACGCTTTCTATCTTTTTAATGATTTCGTCTATGCTCTGCGCGGCTTCGCCGACCGAGCCGAATGCTGCGCCGATAGACATAAAGCACGGCGCATTTTCTGGGAATAAGGCGTTTTCTTCCGTAAGCTTTAAGGTGTTCACGAATGCTTTCCTGAGACCTTTTAAAAAGTAGAGCGGTCCGCCGAGGAATAAAACCTTGCCTTTAATTCTTCTGCCCTGCGCAAGACCCGAAACGGTTTGGTCTACTACGGCTTGGAATATGGAAGCCGCGATGTCCTCTTTTTTTGCGCCTTGGTTTATAAGCGGCTGAACGTCTGACTTAGCGAACACGCCGCAGCGCGAGGCTATGGGATACGTTTTTTCGGCTTTTAAGGAAAGTTCGTCCATCTTTGCGGCGTCTATATTTAAAAGGGTTGCCATCTGGTCGATAAACGCGCCCGTGCCGCCCGCGCAGCTACCGTTCATACGCTGTTCGGTTCCGCCTGTAATGAATATGATTTTTGCGTCCTCGCCGCCGAGTTCGACAGCCGCGTCCGCGTCGGGATAAAATTTGCGGATAGCAATAAACGCGGCCTGCACTTCCTGTACGAAGTTCAGTCCGCTGCGCTGCGAAAGCCCTAAGCCCGCGCTGCCCGTTATGCTTACCGCGTATTCACCGCCGAAGGACTTTTTGACCTTTTTCAGCTCGTCTAACACGGTTTCTTTAACGCGCGCAAAGTGGCGCACGTAGGACGAATATATTACGTTTTCGTTCCCGTCGACAACGGTTACCTTTACGGTTGTAGAGCCGACGTCAATTCCCATTAGTTTCGTCATCGCAATACATTATATCACAGCACGGGCGAATTTTCAAATTTATTGACGAACTTAGCGTAAAAAATTGATAAAATCAAATTTCACATTTATGGAGATATTTGTATTTTGTGGCAATTCCGCCGCGGATGTGACGCTCGGAAAGGTTTTTATCCAACACCTCCCTTACCTCTTTATAAAGCTGTTTATCTACAGTTTTAAGCCGTTCAGTCACGTCCTTATGTACGGTAGATTTGCTGATTGAAAAATGCACTGCCGCCGCGCGGACGGTAGACCTTGTTTCAATTATGTAATTTGCTTCCCTCGTAACCCTGTCTGCGATATAATCCCACATATTCGGCTCCATAAATTTTCGGTATTAAATAGATATGCCGAAAAACCGCGCGTTATGCGGCATTTTAGCCGATTTGGTACATTTTACAGATTTTAATGATATTTTTGGCATTAAATTGCGAAAAATGTCGTAAATCGATAAATGATATACAAATGAAATGCGCCATAGCAATTTCGCTAT
>CAMWNA010000061.1 GCA_947175515.1 uncultured Clostridia bacterium
CCTTTATATACTTATATTATATTACAATCACGAAACGAATACAAGTAAAATTTAAGGAACAAATGTTTGCTTTTTTCTGATAAATATAATATAATTAATTTGTAAGGAGAAGTTATGAGAGCACTTGCCGGAAAAATAGACGAAGTTTTTGAATTTGTTCAGAAATATATAAAGGAAAACG
The DNA here is from genome assembly GCA_947175515.1 of uncultured Clostridia bacterium. Taxonomy (GTDB): domain Bacteria; phylum Bacillota; class Clostridia; order Christensenellales; family Borkfalkiaceae; genus Coproplasma. The sequence goes on from CAMWNA010000061.1 coordinate 182, forward strand.
GTTACGCTCCCTCCGTCAGGGAGATTTGCAAGGGCTGTGAAATCAAGTCCACCGCCACTGTTTTTACTTATCTTAACGAACTTGCTGATCGTGGGCTTATAAATAAAGCCAATTTAAAAAATCGGGCTGTATCGTTAAAACAAAACGTTACAACCGTTCCTCTTATCGGCACGGTTGCTGCCGGACAGCCGATATTTGCTACTGAGAATTATGAAGACTTTTATTCTTTGCCGAGCAATTTCTTTTCGGGTGAAGATTTGTATATGCTTAACGTGCACGGCGATTCTATGATTAAAATCGGAATGTATGAAGGCGATAAGATTGTTGTTAAAAAGCAAGAAACAGCCGATAACGGAGATATTGTCGTAGCGTTGGTTGACGACAGTGCTACAGTAAAAAGATTTTTTAAACGTGACGGTAAAGTTGTTTTGCATCCTGAAAATGACGAGATGGATGATTTCGTATTCGACAATGTCAAAATAGTCGGCAAGGTTATAGGACTTATAAGAAATTTGTAATTAAAAGCGTGGCGGAAAAATGCGCACTTCGCATAGAAAATAACTAATTTTTTAAGAATTGCACTTTCAGTCTAAAATATAAAGCTCTCGAACAATTTTTCGAGAGCTTTATATTTTATTAGAGATAAATTGAAATTTATCTTTGAAACGGTTTATTGAAAGAACCAATTTCAATTAGGTTGCCTTCGGGGTCAGCAATGTAGCATGTTCTTTGTCCCCACGGTTCAGTTGTGGGTTCAAGTACGGGAGTTGCACCCTTACTTATGACATCAGCAAAACGCTTATCAACTTCTTCAAATGTGTCCACGTACAACGCTATTTCAAAATGTCCGTTAAGCCCCTTAATATATTCATACTTTCGGCTCGTCATACTTTCAAACTTGTTTCTTTCGTAAAGCATAAACAACGTGCCGTCTTTGATCAAATAAACGTTGATGGCATTTTCGCCTTCTTGAATTTCAAAACCTAATACGTCTCGATAAAAACGTACCATTGTTGCCATATCTTTTACAAATAACCCAATTCCATCAAGTCTCATAAAGTTCTCCATTAAATTGAAATTTATCTTACTTTCTTTTAGAATATTTTTCCTTTGCGTACTCATACGCCTCTTTAATTAGCGGTTTTAATTGCTCAAAGGTAGTCGCGGACGGATTGAGCGCACACACCCAACTCATCCAAGCGTAAACGGGGTGCGGCAGTATTTTATCCGTTTGCGTAAAGTCATACGGCATATCCACAATTCCGCCTTTTGACGGACGCGCAGGGACAGAGCCGAACATATTTATAAAAGTATTTTTGCGAACACCTATATTTACACGATAAATATTTTCCCTGTTTAAATCTGAACTTTTATCGTTGTCGCCGTCTTTCTCTTTAACGGTTAAAACATATATTCCACGTTTGAGTGTATTTTTAGGGTTATAGAAAATTCCGCTTTCGCCCCAACTATTTACTAAAACCGTATCGGGTAAATTATCAATACAGTAATTGAGTATATCGTTAGGTTGCATTTTATATTCTCCTTATATAAATTTCCGTTTATCTTACGGCAATTATATCATAAAAGCGGAAGAAACACAACCAATTAATTTAGCACATAAAAAACATATCTATTTATAACTAAGTTACAAGTAGCCTAGTTCGTCCACAAAAAAATGAAAAGGCGTAGCTTTGTGCTACGCCTGATTTTTGTATTTAATACGTATCTATAATTCCCTTTGGGAGCTACGATAAAAGTCCGCAGATCTTTATAAAGACATTAAATATTCAACTTCTTGCTTGTTCAATTTTCTATAAGCGCCTCTGTCAAGTCCGCGCAAAGAAAGCTCGCCGACTTTTATGCGTTTAAGAAGATTTACTTCCTTGCCTATCGCGGCAAACATTTTTCGTATTTCACGGTTTTTGCCTTCTTTTAACGTAATGTGAACTTTGGTAAAGGCTTTATTCGTTTCTACAATGTGCGCCTTGCATTTCTTTGTAACGTAACCGTCGATTTCTATTCCGCTTCTTATGGGGTTAAGTTCGTTTTCGTTTAATATACCCTCAACCCTCACTAAATAAGTTTTAGGAACTTCATTTGAAGGATGTGTAAGATGTTGTGCGAGTTCTCCGTCGGTGGTCAAAATTAAGAGTCCTTCACTGTCATAGTCGAGCCTTCCGACTGGGTAAATTCTGCCTGCTCCGTCAGGCATTAAGTCCATAACGGTTTTTCTGCCTTTATCATCGGATACACTGCAAATGTAGCCTTTAGGCTTGTTCAGTATATAGTACTCGTTCTTTTTAAGCGATACAGTGTTTCCATTTACTTTTACTTCGTCGCATTCTCCGACTTCGACGCCTAAAACAGCGCGTTTGCCGTTAATTGTAACCTTTCCGTCTTCAATTAATTTGTCACATTCGCGCCGCGAAGCTACGCCTGAAGCTGCAAGAAATTTATTTATCCTCATTATTTATATAGTTCCTGAAAGTATGTTATTCATTAATTATACTATATAATTTTCCGCTAAAAATCAAGTTATTTTGACTGTAAATTTCAAGCTCGCCGGCATAATCTCCAACTTTTAATTTTTTATCGGTTTTAACTGATTTAACCTTGTAATCCAAGGCGTTACCGCATTTTACTATTTTCAATTCGTTTTTGGATAAATTGCAAGGTACTTTGCCACACATAAATACTTTATTTTCATCTAATTTGAGAGGTTTGAAGTTATTAAAACAATAATCGAAAATATTGCAGCTTCTTTCGTACATATCAGGGCAGTTTAAAACAACGCACACCACGTCCATTCCGTTGCGTTCTGCTGAAGAAACTAAACAACGCCCTGCTTTTATTGTATAACCGGTTTTAACGCCGTTAGCTCCTTTATACATCTTCAGCATTTTGTTTTTATTTGAATAACTTCTGAATTCGCCGGAATAGCTTGTTGAAGATACAATCTGTTTAAAGGCTTGGTTGTTCATAGCGTAGCAGGCGATTTTGCATAAGTCGCGTGCGGTTGTATAGTGTTCGCTGTCGGGAAGTCCGCTGGGGTTTTTGAAGTTTGAGTTTTCAGCCCCCATTTTTTTTGCACGTTCGTTCATAGTATTAGCAAACGCTTCTATACTTCCGCTATGATACATGGCAAGCGCTGCAGCGCTGTCGTTGCCGGAACGTAACATAAGCCCGTACAGTAAATCTTTTATGCTGATTTTTTCTTCTTTTTTCAAATATATGCTTGAGCCTTCCGCCCCTACGGCTTCGTCGGGTACGGTTATAACTTCGTCAAGGTTGCAGTCTTCAATAATTATTATTGCCGTAAGAATTTTGGTTGTGCTGGCCATGGGAAGCTTTGCGTCTGCATTTGCTTCGCTTAAAACCGTGCCGGTGGTTAATTCCATAGCAATTTCAGACTGCGCGCTAGCATGAGCGGTTAAAAGTTTACTATTTAATATGCCAACTGCTCCCAATGCTATAGAGGCAGATAAAATAATACTTAAATAAAATTTATGCATTGTCTGTAAGTTTATGAACGATGTTTCCTGTTTTATCAATTAAAGTGTCTATAGGACTTTCATCCATTTTCAGAAGTCTGCAGCCTTTTCCGTCGTCGACAAGAAAACCCTGCGGTTTCACAGAAACGACCGTACCGTTGCCGCCGGCAAGCTTAAACCCGTCGGCTTCCTTAAACGTTTTTACGTCTCCGTATTCACCGCCACCGCTTAAATTTACTACAGTTACAGAAGAAAGCGGAATTACCTGTATTCCGCTTACGGTAATAATCGATTTGCCTATGACGGTATCCGCGTCAGCAACCTTTTCGATGGGTACAGGCGATTCGTTAAAGTCTTTGTCTTTATTTTTCTTAATTTTTCCGTTCATTTATTTTCTCCATTATAAATATTAAAAATATTTTAGCTATGACCAAAAGATTGATTATAGTTACTGCTTTTGCATAATACCTAATATCCGAGTGTTCTTCGTTAAGTACGATATAATTTCTGAGTTTAGTATAATTTCCGTTTACCTGCAAAAATTTATATACAGCCGTAGTTACTGCGCTCTGTGTAAGCGCTGCGTATGCGTTATTCGTATTTATAATTCCGAAATCAGATAGTTGAACTATTTTGTATATGCACATCTGGTTAAAGATTTTGTAATAGTTCAGTTTAAGCAAATCCAAGTTTACTTTTTTGCTTTTTCCGTTTATCTGCATTTCGTTCGGTTTGTCTTTAACCGTGTTCATATTCATAATCTTTATATATCTGTAAAAGGTTACGTTTATGCTCGCATATTTTTCTTCGGTATTTATATAAACATAATTATAAACGTAAATCGGAAAAACCGAAATCAGAAATCCCGCAGCGGCTATATATACCATTGCTTCTTTCATATCTTTATTATTTGTAACAAAGTAATTAATATACAAAAAAACGGACGGCTTTAACCGTCCGTAAAACATTTTTGAATTAATCGATTTTGATTACATCGTCATCATCGGATATAAATTCGGGAATTTCAAACCCGTCCTCGTCAACCTTTTTTTCTGAGGTGTTCTCAGCTTTTGCGTTTTCGTGCTTTTCGGAATTATCAACGTATTCGTCCTTGTGGTACAGATAATTAGCATCCTCTTCGTCATCGGATAAAAGCGAGCTGTTAAGCTCTGCGATTTGCGCCATAAGTTCGTCATAGTCGGGTAATTCGTCTATGGAATTGAGTTTAAAACGCTTTAAAAAATTATCGGTTGTTGCGTACAAAATGGGCTTGCCGACTGCGTCCTTCCTGCCGCAAGGTACTATCATTTCAAGTTCCAACAATGTATGTATGGCATAGTCGCAGCTTACTTGCCTTATTTCCTCAAGCTCGGGCTTTGTTATTGGCTGTTTATACGCGATTATTGCCGCGCATTCCAAAATTGTTTTAGTAAATTCTTTTTCTTTTATAGGGGTAAGCACTTCGGAAACCGGTTGCTTGTATTTGGGGTTTGAGGCAAACTGTAACTTTCCGTTGAACGTTAAAAGCTGGATTCCGCAGTCTTCGTCGTACTTTTGTTTAAGCTCGTCTACACCGGCATTGACTTCTTTAAGAGTGCAGCCTAATTTTTCCACTATATACTTCACGGGCACAGCTTCTCCGGAAGCAAAAATAACCGCCTCAATTATATTCGTCAAATTGTTCACTTGTTACGTCCTTTGCATCCCAGTTGGGATTTAATTTAATGTTAATATTTCCAAATGATTTTTCCTGTACTACAGTTATAAACTGATGCTTCAGCATTTCCAATAGCGCCTGAAAAGTCGTTATTATTTCGTTTCTTGAATAAGTAGTAAAAAGGCTGTCGAAATCCACTTCGTTGCTTTCCAGCAGTCTGTCCCTGATATATGCAACCTTTTCTTCTACCGTATGTTCGTCTTTGGGAATTTCCCTGACCTTTGCTTTTTCACGTTGCAGGCTTTCATTCCTCAGCATCATTTTTGCAAACGCTTCAAGCATAGCGTTTACGTTGAAATCTTTATAGACGATTTTTACTTTGCTGTAATCCGATTCCGGCTCTTTGAAAAAGTAACCAATTGTTTCAAGGTCTTTAAGTTTAGGGGTTTCTTCCTTTATCAGCTCGTATTCTCTTTGCTTCAATTGCTCTATCAAAGCAAGCTTTTCTTCTTCCGCGCCGCCCATTTCTTCGCCTGCAACGTCGACAGGCGGAACCATACTTTTAGACTTAATATAAATAATCTGTGCGGCAAGCGCAAGATATTCGCTCTCTTTGTCCACGTCGCGGTGCGGCTGAGTTTTCATAAACTCTATATAGTCAAGAAATTGTTCGGTAACTTTTGATACGAAAACGTCCTCAATATTAATCTGCGCTATGTTTATAAGGTGCAGAAGCAGGTCCAAAGGTCCTTCAAAATCATCAAGAACGGTATTGTAGTCGACTACCGATTCAAAATTTTCATAATTTTTATCAGTCATATTTACTTCCGTTATAACTTAGAATAGCCCGAATATGAAATCCCAAAATCCGTATATCGGGGCGCCTATTCCTTTTGTGGCAATTTCAAGAACGTAAAAACCCAGTATATTTACGTATTTTATTGAATCAACGCCTGTATACGTTCTGATCATATTACATATAAAGCATTCAATAATAAGACCTATCAAAATATATTGTCCGTATTTATACAGGAATTGGCGAACCTTGTTAAAAGGACTTGTGCAAGCTTCCACTATTCTGAAACCGTCCAAAGGATTTAAAGGCAGCAGATTAAATACGAATATTGAAAGACTAATGGTATAAATCATATACGGAATAGCCCATATAAACATTAAAAGGTATGAAAGTGCGGTATTGTCGGTAAGAACCAAAACATATTTTTCAAGCGCAAGAGCTATAGGGTAGCAGATAAAAGCAATAATGTAGTTAGTTATAACGCCTGCAAGTGCGGTTATTATAAGTCCCTTTTTGAACTTTCGGAAATTGTTTGGGTTTATTGGAACGGGCTTTGCCCAACCGAAACCCGCAAATGCGCACAAAAGAAAACCTATAGGGTCAAAGTGCTTAACGGGGTTAAGTGTAAGCCTTCCCTCTATCTGGGCGGTATAATCACCGTTTTTGTATGCGGCATATGCGTGCGCAAATTCATGCGGAACAAACACGAACAGTATTGCCACTGCCGACGCTAATATTGTAATTATCTGTATTATAAAATCATTCATTTATTTTAAATATTCCGGAACGACGTCATTTCTTATTAAATCGTCGTATGTTTGAGGTTTTATTATATATTCGGCTTTGCCGTCTTTTACTAGAATTGCGGGAGGTATGAAATTTCTGTTATAGTTGCTTGCCATTGAATAGTTGTATGCACCGGTTGTCAGCACGGCCATTATATCGCCGCTTTCAGCTTTTGGCAAAGGCACGTCAACGGCAATTAAATCACCGCTTTCACAGCATTTTCCGGCAATTGATATCTTTTCGGTACAAGGTTCGTTTGCTCGGTTTGCGAGTATTGCGGTATATTTTGATTGGTACAGTGCATAACGTGGATTATCAAACATTCCCCCGTCAACAGCAACGTATTTTTTAATGCCGGTTATTTCTTTAATTGCACCGACAGTATATAGGGTTATACCTGCTTCGCCAACGATAGAGCGTCCGGGTTCGATTACAAGGTACGGCAGCTTTAACGAATGCTTCTCCGCTTTTTCCTTTATTGCGTCAATAAGGCATTCAAGATAATCTTCGTAATCGTCTGGTTTGAGCTTGGGGTCCTCATCGTTATACCATACTCCGAATCCCCCGCCGATATTGAGTGTTTTGGCTTCAAAACCAAGCGATTGTTTCACGTCTGCACAAAAGTCCATAACTTTTTGGGCGGCAAGAACAAAAGACTGCTTTTCAAAAATCTGTGAACCGATATGGCAATGAAAGCCCTGTAAGTTAAGATTTTTCTTAGTAAGAATATATGCCGCTATTTCTTTCGCGGCGCCGTCTGAGACGGAAAAACCGAATTTACTGTCCGTGCGCGCCGTTTGTACGAAAGAATGCGTGTGTGCCTCAATTCCGGGATTAATGCGTATTAGAACGTTTTGGACGATTTTTCTTTCGCAAGCAAGTTCATTTAAAATATCAGCCTCGCGGAAAGAGTCCACTACTACTGTTCCGATTTTATTATCGAGGGCTAGCTCAAGCTCGGAAACGAGTTTATTGTTTCCGTGCATATAAATTTTTTGTGTGTCAAAGCCTGCTTTTATTGCGGTAAAGAGTTCTCCGCCCGAAACGACGTCAACACCTATGCCCTCCTGATGGGCAATAGCATAAATTGCCGTGCAGGAAAAAGCTTTGGAAGCATAAAGAACCAATCCGTTGCCGCCGTAGTGTTTTTCAATAGCGTGCCTGTATGTGCGCATCATTTTGCGAATATACGATTCGTCGAACACGTATACAGGCGTACCGAATTGATTTGCAATATCGGCGGCGTCCATTCCGCCTATTTCCAAATGACCCTTTTTGTTTATTTTCAGCGTGTCTCTTTCGTTCATATTTTCCTCTGACAATATAAATACATTTTATCAAAGTGTGCATAAATAGTCAAATATTTTGTAATTATTAACTGCAATAAAATACGGCACCGCAAATATCAGCAGTGCCGCTTTTAAAATCAAGTTTTATTTAATAATTTATAACGCCCAGTTTTCGGAAATATCCCTGAAATAGTCGCCGAAACTTGCTTTTTTAACGTCTTCGGCGGATACAATGTTTACAGTGTCACACAGTACGCCGTCACGGAATACCTCAATCTGGCCGACAATCTGACCTTTAGCTACGGGCGCTTTGACCTTGTAAGCCGAAATTTTGTGCGTCACTTCAGGTGATTTATCAATGCTCGAAAAAACATAGCTGTTGCGTTCCGGACAAACGGCAAAGCTGTCTTTCTTGCCTCCTATTACTTCAAATTCGTCATTCAAAGTCACGTCCTTATCAAGAACTATTTTGTTCTTGTAATTCGCAAAACCGTAGTCGAACATGTTCATTGTAGAAGAAAATCTGTCGTCACTGCTATCTGCGCCGAGAACAGCGGATATTAAGCGCATATTATCCTTTTTTGCTGTCGCGGCAAGGCAGAATCCGGCCTCATTTGTGAAGCCCGTCTTTCCTCCGTCGCATGCCGAGTATTTTCGTATGAGTTTATTTGTATTCGTCATAGACGTTACTCTGTCGTCGGGGTGTACGAAATCTTCAAGCCAGATTTTACTGTAATTGAAGTAGTTTTCATACTGTAACAGATTTCTGAACATTATTGCAACGTCTTTTGCACATGAATACTGTGTCTCTTTGGGAAGTCCGGTACAATTAGCAAACAAAGTATCGTTACAGCCTAGTTCAGCCGCTTTCTTGTTCATTTGAGCGACGAAGCCCTCTTCACTGCCGGCAACGGCTTCCGACATAGCTACGCAGCTGTCATTTGCCGAACATACTACTATGCTTTTAAGCAATTGGTCAACAGAATATTGGCATCCTGCGCCCAGAAACACTTGAGAACCGCCCATTCCTGCTGCGTGTTCGCTTGCCGTTATCATATCATCATAAGAAAGCTTGCCGCTACTAATTGCGTCAAGACAGACGGTTAAAGTCATAACTTTGCATACGCTTGCTATAGGCATTCTCTGTGTTTCGTTTTCTTTATAAATACACTCTCCCGAACCGCTATCAATAAGATATGCCGCTTTACAGCCTTTAGTAAGTGTACTTTGATTTATGCACGGCACTTTTTCAAACCCGTATGCCGCTGTGCTGCCTGCAATCATACAAGCAGTACTTATAATTGCAATTAACTTTTTCATACAAATATTATGTGTGAATAAGTTTTAATTATACGATTACTATAACAACCCTGAATACAATATTAACAAGTATCAGTAAAATAAGAGTATTAATAAGGGCAAGAACCGCAGGCAGAGCAAAGCAAAATTTTTTATTTACGATTTTACATAATTCTACTGTAGCGCAGCAAAAAATTATAGAAATAAGCGATGTTGGTATGAATACGATAATTGCAACAGTTATTCCGCCGAAAGCGTTCATGCTGAACAATATGGAGGTATAAACAGCAAAATAGAGTCCGCGAATAAATACGAATATCAGAGTTAAGTATTTGAATTTTGTAAAATAACCTATCAAAAAGAAAACGTAAAGATAGAAAATTTCGCTTAAAATATGAGTAAAAAGCAACTTGGAATTTTTGAAATTAAAAACGTAATAAACATAATCAGACGTAAATTCTTTAAAATAGATATTAATATTTACGACTTTAAATAGTACTATGC
>CAMWNA010000062.1 GCA_947175515.1 uncultured Clostridia bacterium
GTTTATTATTTATAATTTAAATCGTAAGCGGCTCTCGCAGGCAAATCGCCTATGCGCCAAGCTTCACCGTTTTCTACTTTAAACGTTACGTTGCCGTGGTCGTAAACGTTGTATAAAAAGCCTCGGTTGTTAAAGCATACCGCCGCATCGTAATCGCATTCAAAGTCGTTTGTATTCGCAATTAAAATATTGCTCCACTTAAACGGCACGTATCTGCCTCCGCACACGGCAACGTTTATACCGTCCATTTTAATCGATATACTGTAACCGTCGTAAAACTCGAACTCAGCGCCGATTTCCGAAAACGCGCTTTCGTAACGAACTGTAACGTTTTTATACGGCTGTATGTTTATATACTTATCGTAAATATAAAGCGTATCGCAGTTGAGCGCAAAGTCGTCATAAGCGGTCACGCAATCTTCGCCGCCAAGAATAATCACCGCTTCTAAATTTAAGGCGTAGTTTTCGCTTAAAAATGAATTCAGCTTTGATTCGTTCAGCTCGTCCGTTACTATTAAAACGCTGCCTGATTTTGACTTTATAAGAACCTGTCCGCCGCCGAAGTTTGCCGATACAACAATTTTATATCCGGAGAACGGCGCCGCTGTCATACAAACAGGATAAATTACCGCAGCCGCCAACGCACAGCAAAAAGCTATGCCGCGCGTCAACCGCCTTAAATTCAGCTTGTCCGATAAAATTAAAATACACAAAAAGTACAGCGGCACGAAGGCACCTGCGCCGAAACCGCTTATCAGCGCCTTTTCAAAGCCTGCGTCAATCAAAAATGAAGTGACGGCTTCCAATGGTAGCGCGGCAACAGGTATAACGGCAGTCGCAGCTGGTGCAATTATAATGCAGAATAAAACCGATAGGAAAAGAATTTGAAAAATTACGGTAAGCACAGGTATTATTATGAGGTTGAGTAAAAGTCCCGCTCCGCTTAAATATCCGAAGTTTGCAAGCATAACGGGCATGGTACCGGCTTGCGCTCCGAATGAGACGCCGATTGCAGACGATAGATTTTTCGGCAGTTTTTTAAGCGGCTTTTCAATTCTCTTTGAAAGCAAATATATGCCTGCAACCGCACATACGGAAAGCTGAAACCCGACTGAAAACAGACTTAGCGGCGTTATAAAAAGAATTATCACGGAGGATAAAGCCAGCGCATTTAAAGCGTCGTATTTCTTATGCATAAGCTTAGCCAGCAGCGAAACCGTACACATAATTGCCGCACGCAGTGAGGAAAGGGTGAATCCGCATACGCCCGAGTAGAAGAAAAGGCAAAACACAATAATAGCGGCAGCGGCAAATTTGTTTACCTTCAGCTTTTTCGTAATAAAATTTAATATAAAGAAAACTATACCTATATGCAAGCCCGAAACAGCGAATACGTGCGCTATTCCGCCGTAGCGGAAGCTTTCAAGCGCGCCTTCGTCTATCGATTGCGTGTTGCCGGTAAGCATAGCGTACGCGATTGAGGCAGTGGAGTAATCCAAATTATCAAACAGCACGTCGCGCACTCGGCTTTGCATACTCCCGAAAAGCGAAAAGCCGCGCTCAGCCGTTATATTGCCGCGCAGCGCAAGGTTGTATTTTACGTTCTTTTCAGCATTGTAATTAAGCTTGCCGTAAGGGAAAACGTCGTAGTTTTTCGCTTCGGCAGTAAAGCTTACATTGTAGCCTTTTTCGCAGAAGTCACCGTAAACCTCGGGAAGATAAACGCACGCTTTGCCGCCGATGCTTTCTCCGTCGGCTTTGATGTTTTTTATAATTATGTACTCGCCGCTTTGCGTTTGTCCCTTTTCGCATACCGTTGCGGTAATGGAATAAACTTCGCCGCTGTAAAGCTCGCTTTCAGCATAGCTTTCAAGCCGCAAATAGCAGTTTACCGCGCCCAATAAAAAGAACGAAAGGATGAGCAAAGTAAATACCAGCGGTTTAACGCCTTTAAGACGTACGGTGAGTATAATAAAAATTACCGCGGCTAAGGCAATAGCGGCAGCAATATAGAATAATTTCAAGTTGTAAAAAAACAAAAGGCAACCGACTGAAATGCCCGTCGCCGCAACCAAAGCAAGCAGTACGGGAACCCTTGCATTGATTATTCTTTTCATAGTAAAAATATACCATATTTGTCGGAATTTGTAAATAACTTTTATACGTTTATAGAAATATTTTCACGTCTTACGGAAAAAATTCCCCATGTAGAATTATTCTTCCGCAGGGGGTGTCGTGCAAAAATTCAATTCGCATTATCGCAGCTTTTCCGCTCGGTCTTTCTTTGTTTTATTTTTGTTATAAAACCGTTCAGCGCAAGAAGAATCCGGTCCGTTATCTTTCCGAACGCAAAGGCGAAAATCGCGCCGAAAACGTTGTTTAAAACTCTGTATAATACAGTGTTGTAAAAGCCGAATGCGGCTGCATTAACGGCAAGCGCGCTGAACGAGTTCCACGCCGTCTGCCCTTCGTACCGCGCGCAAAAGCCTGCGGCTATTCCTCCGAGCATACTCAGGTAATTTACGTAACCCTCCGGCACAATCAAAAAAGCGATAATAAAAACTATTCCGCCAATCACGTTCGCCCTTATACGGCTTTCCACGCGCGGCTTTATATCGCCTTGCGGAACGGTGACCGACATAGCCGCGATTCCTGCCCAGATAGGTTTGGTAATCCCCATAAGCGCAGCAAAGAATACCGCGCATGAAACGCACAACGCAATTTTTATTTGCCAACGGCTGCGTGCGTCTGAAAGCTTGAAGTCGGTAAAAAGGATTTTGAAACCGTATTTAAATTGCTTTTTTCTGCGGTTGCGGTAAAGTATAAGAGAGGTTAAAATTGCCCCCAGCGCAAGGCAGCCCAATCTGTTTATATAAGATACTCCGCTTACGTCATAGCCGTACAGCAACAGGTACGATAATATCAGTATCGAATGATTAAACCAGTTTACGTTATGGCAGCCTATTATCACTATCAGCAGTATGCAAATAAAATTAATTAATAAGTCGCAGCCTGTCGGCGCAAGATTAGCCGCTTTCGGTCCTGCGGACAGAATTAAAAATATCAACGAAATTCCGTAAACCGAATGTGTGGCGTGAATATCCAAGTCGGTAAACCTGAACGTCGAAATGCCCAACACGACAACTAGCCCTGCAATGCTGTTTTCTACGCCGAAAACCATACCTAATACAATTATTACCGCAGAACAGAAAGCAAGATTTAAAAGAACCTTAAAAATAAAAATTAAAATATGTAAAAACTTTTCTTTGGGTTTTTTAAAAGTCGCAACGTAATTTTTTGAACCTGCTTGGTTAAGTTGCAGTTCTTGGTAAAACGTCATTTGTCGCCTCTTTAACTTAAAGCAAAATAATATATATTAATAGCAAAAAACCGCAATTTTGTCAAACAATTGCGGTGAGAATAAATAATGAAATTAAGCCGTTACTGTGTTCAGTGTAGACAGTCGTCCTGAAAGATTAAATCCCATATTGAATAAGCAAGTAATTAAAACAAAGTAGTATTAACTACCCATTTTATGATTGAGTATGTTATATGTTAATTTAACGAAAATTAATTATGTCTTTTTAATTTTAATTAATCTAAGGAGTTGATTTTATTGTCGTTAATTTCATCAATTAGAATTTGTCTAATTTCAACAAGGTTATCAAGTGATTTATTTAGAGCTTTTAAAGAAACCTCTTTCCTAATACGCCTGCGTAAGCCGTTAAAACACCATTTTTTGCAAGTATGATGTTTATCGGTTATTAGTTCATTGCCGTATCGACAGAACCCACAGTTTTCATTTTCAAAATGGCAAAGCTTTTTTGAATAAAGTGCGCGATAATTTTCACAGCACCAGCATTCTTTTCTTTTATATTCCATAACAGCCTCCCTTTTATATAGTAGGAATGTGTTTATTATATAGTAGCTTTTGGTTTTTGTCAAGTGTTTTAAACACTTTCCTACTATACTAATTAAAGGGGTATAATATGGAAACAACATTAAAAATTAGTGAACGATTATCAGAATTAATGAATGAAAAAGGAATAAGCAATAAAGAGCTCGCGGAAATTTTGGGCGTTGCGCCGAATTCCGTCGGTCGATGGAAAAGAGGCGCAAGATATATGCGTTTGGCGCAGTTCGTTGCAATAGCCGATTATTTTAATTGCTCTCTTGATTTTCTTGCAGGACGCAGTGAAACCGTTATTGACTTTATTCCGAAAAAATGCCCACCGTTTTATGAACATTTAAGAAACATTCTTACAAATAAAAATATAACAAAATACAGGATTAACACTGAAACTAAAATTAAATCTTCACATTTTGTTGATTGGAAAAACGGTTCGGAACCACAGATCTATTCGTTAATAGAACTTGCTGATTACCTTGATATAAGTATAGATTTTTTGGTTGGCAGAGATAGATAAAACGCAATTGTTTATCCGCTAAAATCTGTGATTAGCCATATAATATAAATTAAGCTTGGATATTGACAGTAAGGTGTTAGATTAGCTTTAAACAAGCGTTGCGCTTACTGGTGCGAGCGAATTATACGTAAGCTTGGCACGAATCTGTTATATAATTCTAAGCTGAAAAAGGAAGATAGATTAGATATAACATAATCTATGAAGTAGAAAATTGAATCAGGTGCAATATTGGTAAAAACTTTAAAATTGCTTTAATGGTTGAGGCGACGGGATTTGTGCCTTGGGTGTCGCGCACGATTGATAGCAAAAGCCAATTGTTGTCAGGTCTGCGGTAGAACCCATAAACCTGCGCAAAACAAGTTTTGCTTGCCTCACCTCAAAATCCCGTATTACCAACCAAGAAATAAATAAGAGAGCAGAAAAATCTGCTCTCTTATTTATGGTTGACTATGCGCGACTGTGTTTGAACACTTTTTGATACGCTTGATTAGTTCGTTTGTTTCGTCAAGCCGTATTTTTTCAATATTCTTGTCAACGCCAAAGTCAAGATAGCCGACAGTCTTTACTGTTTCGTCGTCGTAGATGTAAACCATAAAAACAAGATTATCAATGATTTGCTTTTGATACTCCTTGTCGGCGGGGTTGCCTTTCAGTAGTTCAGCGATAAATTCCAAAATGTCTTTTACTGTAAAACTGTGTCCGCGCTCTAATAAAATTCGTGATTTAGTTGCTTGCAAGTCTGCGAGCAATTTTTCATAGTCTGTCATTTTTCTTTCAATGTTTGCGCGGAGTAGTGGGCTTTTTGCCTCTATAAAAGCGTTTGTTAAATCGTCTACTTGTGTTTGTGCTTGCCGTATGCGTGTTTCAATGCTTTTCAGTCCGTCGTCGCCCGTGCGCCGTTCATAATAGGCTATTGTTTCCCGTGCGGCTTTCTCTACGTTTTTCTTGTCGCTCAAAAAGTCATAGACTTGTTGTGTAACGCGCTTTTCTAAATTGTCCTTGCCCTCGCGCGATTTTTCACATTCGCCTTTGTTCTTGCGCTTGCAAACATAGTAATAGTGTTTCTTGCCGCTTTTACCCGTGCCGCCGCCCGCTACCATAGCCGTACCGCAATGCCCGCAATACAATTTGCCCGTAAGCAAATACGGCTCAACCGCCGAATTTGCGCCCGCTAAAATTTTGTTGCGTGCAAGGCGTTTCTGAACTTCGTCAAAAAGTAACTCGTCAATAATGGCGGGGTATTGGTTGGTGCATAGTCTTTTACCTAAATAGAATTTTCCCGTATATTTGGGGTTTGTTAGCCACCTATCAAAAGTTCGGCTGTTATAAGGGTTTCCGTTTATTCGTTCGTCTTGCGCGTTTAGTGCGTTGGCGATTTCGGTTTTCGTTGCGCCCTTGTTGTATTCATTGAAAACAAAACGGACAATTTCCGCTTGTTTTTCGTCAATGGCAACTTTATGTATCGTGCCTTTTTTGCCCTTTCTGTCGGTGTCTATAAACTTATAGCCGAAAATGAGTTTACAGCCCGTATAAGTGCCGTTTTCAACGCAAGTATCAATTCCGTTAAGTATGCGTTTAGACAGTCGCTTGCTGTATTTCTCGTCGTTCCACTCTAAAAACATTTCATAGAACTCGCCGCCCTCGTCGTCGCTGATGGGCTGGGTTGCTGATATTACGCGAATATCATATTTTTGCTTTAGCATTTCCTTGTACATAACGCTGTCGCGGCGATTGCGGGCGAACCTATCAAACATATAAACTAATATGTATTGAAACGCGCCGCTGTTGGCATCTCTAATCATTCGTTGAAAAGAGGGGCGGCTGTCGTTCGTTCCCGTCCGTGCCTTGTCTGAATAGGCATTTATAACATTATAACATTGACTTTCCGCAAACTCGCGGCATACGCGAATTTGTCCGTCTATTGACATTTCGTTTTGACCGTGTGAGCTGAACCTTGCATAGATAACTGCGTTTTTCATTGTGTGATACTCCTTTGCGCGGGGTGCGCCTTAAAAATTTTGTGTTCGCTTTGGTGCTTACCGTCTTAACCAGCAAAAAATGCCGTCGCAGACAAATTGTCAAGGGTTTGCGCCGTAGGCGACGGCGGCTTTATGCCTAACGGGAGATAAATAGCCGCCCTTTACAATTTGGCAGGGCGGTAATATTCTGTCCTCAGACGGTAAGCATAAGCGAACACAAAACAATATAATAATTATGAAAATACTGTATTGCTTTATCGGGTATTATACCACGAAAACAGTACGGCATTTTTTTTGTTATGCTATCTTATAAAGCCATATTTTGTCGAATTAAGGCTTGCTAATTTTTATAATTTTTGCTATACTTATATAGCCAAACTAATTTAATATAAACTGGGCAAAGAGGCTTTTTTATTTTAAGGCTTTATTTTTGCTATGTTTTCTCATACTGAATTTGATAAAAACGCAAATTCCCCTATGAGAAGATATAGCAATCTTTGTCATATTAAATTAGTTTGGCGACTATCGGGGATAGCGTTTTTTGTGCGCTTACTTCGGTAGGCGCACTTTTTATTTTTAGAGGTTCAGTATGGCAACAAAAACTTTAAGTAATGCAAAGAAAGCAAAAGCTGACGAGTTCTTTACTCAATTAGCTGATATTGAAAATGAGTTAAAGCATTATAAAGAACATTTTAAAAATAAGGTTATTTTTTGTAATTGTGATGACCCTTACGAAAGCAATTTTTTTAAATATTTTGCTATGAATTTCAACTTTTTAGGTGTAAAAAAGTTGATTGCTACTTGTTATGATAGTTCGCCTATTGCTTATACTCAATTGTCATTTATAGGAAAGGATAGAACTACGCAAAATAAAAATCGTAGGGCATATAAAATTGAAATAAGCGAAGTTGAAGATTACAACGGAGATGGCGCAGTCGACCTTTCTGACGTTGAATATCTTTTACATAACAAAGAAAATACATTAACACTCTTAAAAGGTGATGGGGATTTTCGGTCGGAAGAGTGTGTGGAACTTTTGAAAGAAGCTGATATTGTTGTTACAAATCCGCCGTTTTCATTGTTTAGAGAATACATTGCGCAGCTTGTTGAATATAATAAAAAATTTATTATTATAGGTAATCAAAACGCGATAACTTATAAAGAAGTATTTAAGCTGTTTAAAGAAAATAAAATTTGGCTTGGATATAAATGTGGGGATATGAAATTTACTGTTCCGTCTTATTATGAGGAACGTACAACCCGTTTTTGGATAGATGATAAAGGGCAAAAATGGCGTAGCTTTGGTAACATTTGTTGGTATACAAATGTAGATATCGCTAAAAGGCACGAAGAATTAACGTTATATAAACATTATTACGGACACGAGGACGAATACCCTAAATATGATAATTATGATGCAATAAATGTAGATAAAGTTGCTGATATTCCTTGTGATTATTTTGAAGATATGGGTGTACCAATTACATATTTAGATAAATATAATTCAGACCAATTTGAAATAGTAAAATTTCGCAAAGGAAATGATGAAAAAGACTTGACATATACAACAGGGTCGGCGACAATCTATCAGACAGACAGACAGACAGACAGACGCAGAATTACGCCTTACTTCCGAATTGTCATCAGGCGCAAAGTGTAGAGGAATTATTGGTGTGCCAATTACATTCCTCGACAAATACAACCCAGAACAGTTCGAAATTATCGGACTTGACCGATACGTTGCAGATAACCCAAGATATGGACATAGATTTACAATTGAAGGAAAAGAAATCTATGCAAGAATTCTCATTAAAAAAATATTGTAACGGGATAATGGGTGTTCCTATAACTTTTTTAGATAAATATAACCCTGAACAATTTGAAATTTTAGGTTTAGACGACCATAGAGTTGAGTGGAGAGGTCGGGGACCTGATTTAAACGGTAAATCTTTGTATCGACGAATAATCGTTAGGAGAAAACACGATGAAAATTGAATTGCACGAAATAACAATAAGAGAAATAGCAAATGCTTATGTCGATAATGCAGAAGAAGGTGTTAAAGGCTATGGCGGGCTTTTAAATATTCGCCCTAAATATCAACGTGAGTTTGTGTATGATGAAGTAAAGCGCAACGCCGTACTTGATACAATAAACAAGGGTTTTCCTCTTAACGTTATGTATTGGGTTAAAAATGGGGACGGCACATTTGAGGTGCTGGACGGACAGCAACGAACAGTTAGTTTTTGTCAATACATAAATGGTGATTTTTCTCTCAACAATAAGGCTTTTCATAATTTGACTACAACCGAACAAAATTGTATTTTAGACTATAAATGTATGGTATATTTTTGTGAGGGAAATGACCTGGAAAAATTAGAATGGTTTAAAACAATAAATATAGCGGGTGAAAAGCTGACTGACCAAGAATTACGAAATGCAGTTTATACAGGCGAGTGGCTAACTAATGCAAAGTCTAAATTTTCAAAATCAAATTGCGCAGCTTACCTTTTAGCGAATAAGTATGTGAACGGTTCGCCTATTAGACAAGATTATTTAGAAACGGCAATATGCTGGATAAACAATGGTGAAATAGAAAAATATATGTCTGTTCATCAACACGACCATAATGCGAACGAGCTATGGACTTATTTTCTAAATGTTATCAATTGGGTGGAGAATACTTTTACTAACTATCGCAAGGAAATGAAGGGCATAAATTGGGGTGCATTATATAATGTTTATAAAAATAAGCAGTTTGATACTGTTACACTTGAAGAAGAAATTAAGCGACTTATGCTTGATGATGATGTAAAAAATAAAAAAGGCATTTATACTTATGTCTTAACGCGTAACGAAAAAAATTTAAATATCCGTGCTTTTAGTGAAAATGAGAAGCGTCAGACTTATGAAAAACAAAATGGAGTTTGCCCCGACTGTGGTTTATCTTTTGATATAACGGCTATGGAAGCTCATCATATTAAACGTTGGGTTG
Source organism: uncultured Clostridia bacterium (assembly GCA_947175515.1). GTDB lineage: Bacteria > Bacillota > Clostridia > Christensenellales > Borkfalkiaceae > Coproplasma. The sequence goes on from CAMWNA010000062.1 coordinate 9,400, forward strand.
ACGGGGGACACACAACATTGGATAATTGTGTAATGCTTTGCAAAGAGTGCCACGACAAACGGCATAACCATAGTAATTAAAAATATTATGTATTACCTTTACGCCACCCCATAACGTGTAACGCAAATTTCGGCCATAACGACAACATAGCGGGCGGCGAAGCCGCCCGCTGTGGCGTATAGTATTACCACGCCACCCCGTCACACTGTAACACTTTTGGCGTAAAAATCGTAGAAACTTGTAAATCCTTGACGAAAAGTATTTATTTTGATTTATGCCCATAAGGGTGGGTTCTCTGGG
>CAMWNA010000063.1 GCA_947175515.1 uncultured Clostridia bacterium
GCCGTTACGGTGTGGGATATAGTCCACTTATGCGATTTGACGGTCAGCCAGAACGTATAAATGCCGATAGTCACGACGGTTAAAAGTATCCACACGACAAGCTTTCCGAAATACTGCCTTGCTTTGCCGTCAAAGCGCAGCTTGTCACCGTCTATTATAGTATGCTTACAATACCAGCGCAGCCTGTAACAGTGCGCCCAGAAATAACCAATGCCGAGCGTTATAACCGTAACCAGCATAGCAACGAAATTCACACAGAAAAGCTGATACCATCTGCCGGTAAAACGCGAACAGTAACCGGAATCATCTGCGTCGCACAGGTAGTGCGTGTGTTTGGTTTTCCATTCGGTGAGCTTTAACTGCATTGCGACTACGTAATAAATGCCGAGTGTTATAATCGATAAAAACCACCACAAAAGGTATCTTCCGAACAGCTGTACGGCGCGGCCGTCAAAGTACAGCCTTCTTCCGTTTATATAGGTATGCTTTGCGTGCCAACGCGTATGCCAGCACTTCATTACGGGATATGCAATACCCAAAGTTATAGCAGTGACCAAAACGGAAATCAGACCTATGAATGCGTTTGCAAACGCGCCGCCGGTAAAGGTTGATTCATACTTGGGTTCACCGTCAACCGCTTCACCGCAAGACGGGCAGTATGCCGCGTTTCTATCCAGCTTTTTACCGCAATATTTACATTTCATATTTTTTTGCCTTAGTGATTTTATTTAATTATATTATACAGGCGTAACGCTTATTTTACAAGCGTTTGCGCATGAAAATGATTAAACGTAAAACAGCCTTCCGCGCGCTTTAAAGCGCGCGGAAGGCAATTATATCTTTTTCAGTTTTCAACACCGTGCAAACTGAAGAATATCCGTTAGAATCGCAAAGCCGAGAATAAGCACAAAGCCGACTGCGTGGATAATCGCTTCCACCTTTCGCGGCACGGGTTTCCTGAATATCCACTCTATAAGGCAGAAAATAACCTTGCTGCCGTCAAGGGCTGGTATGGGCAGCAGATTGAACACGGCTAAGTTCACGCCCATATATGCGGCGATTTCAAAGAAGCTTTGCACACTTTGCGAGGCAATCTCGCTGGTAAGCTTTATGGTGGTTACCGGTCCGCCCATTGCCGAAAGCCCCAAGTGCCCCGTCAACAGCTCGCCTAAAACCTTGAAGATTGTGCCGGCTATCCTGAACGAATACACGAACGAGCGGCCTATCGTATCGAAGAACCCGAAACGGCAGCTTTCCACGCCGACCGCCCAATAAGCGTTTCCGTCCTCCGCCTCGTAAGTGCCTATGCCCAGCGCGTTCCAAACCTTGCTGACTTCTTCGGAATTTTTTATATCGCAGTCGGCGCGCATCATAACTTCTATTTTGATTTTTTCGCCGCCGCGGATGACCGTCATTTTAACCTTCTCGCCCTCGCTTTTGCCTTTGAGTGCGGTTAACAGGTCGGTCGTAAGGTAGATACCCCTGCCGTCAACGTTGCAGATTAAATCGCCTTCTTCAAGACAGTATTCGGCGTACGCGCTTTCCGCAGGCGCGACCGCGCCGACCTTAAACGTCATCTGTCCGAAAGCGAAGAACGCGATTATAATTAAAAGGAGCGCCAACACATAATTCATCAAAGGTCCCGCTACAAGCACTATTATGCGTTTCCACGGGGCTTTATTGTTAAAGCTGTTTTCGTTTTCGCCTTCGGCGTCCTCGCCGTCGAACGCACAAAATCCGCCGAGAGGAAAAAGGCGAATAGAGAACGCTTCACCGCTTTTCTTTGAAGTGCGTTTGAAAAGCTTGGGTCCGAAGCCTATTGCAAATTCGTTTATTTTAAACTTTAAAATTTTTCCGGCTACGTAATGACCGAATTCGTGCACCGTTATCATTACCAGCAATATAGCTATTGCCAGCACGACAGAGAGAACCGTATTCATTACCGATGATACCGAAAGAATTTTCATTGCAACCTTAAAATTATTTTTTGGGCAACTCCGCGCGCCGTTTTATCCGTCTGCACAATATCTTCAAAGTCAGCGGCGTTATGCACGCCGAGCTTTTGCAAGGTTTCGTCCGCAACGCGGAAGATGTCCGTAAAGGCTATGCGCCCGTTTAAAAAAGCGTGTACAGCCTCCTCGTCCGCGGCGTTGAGAACGCAGGGCGCCGTGCTGCCCTCCTGTCCGCACTTCAAAGCAAGGGCGAAGCAAGGGTAGTCCTCTTTTTTAAGCGGCTCGAAGCCGAGCGAAAAAGCTTTTGTAAAGTCCATATGCGCAAGGCTGGTATGCCGGCGTTCTGGGTAGCTTAAAGCAAGCTGAACGGGTATTTCCATCGTGGGATAGCTGAGCTGCGCTATTATAGCGCCGTCGGCAAATTCCACCATGGAATGAATTATACTCTGCGGCTGAATAACCGCTTCAACGTCCTTATACGGCGTACCGAAAAGCGCGTGGGCTTCTATAACCTCGTAACCCTTATTCATAAGCGTTGCGCTGTCTACGGTGATTTTTCTGCCCATCCTCCACGTAGGGTGATTGAGCGCCTGCGCCGCAGTAACGCCTTTAAGCATCTCCTCGGTATATCCGCGGAAAGCGCCGCCGCTAGCTGTGATTATAAGCCTTTTGACGGGTTTATTACAGTCGAAGTTCAAACACTGCCAGATTGCCGAATGCTCGCTGTCTACGGGAATAATCTGTGCGCCGCTTTTTTTTGCAAGCGGCAGAATTATGTCTCCTGCGCAGACAAGACTTTCCTTATTGGCAAGGGCAAGCCGTTTGCCTGCCTTTACGGCGCGCAGGGAGTATTCCGCACCCGCGAAGCCGCCGGCTGCGTTGAAAATTATATCCGCACCGTCTAAGGCGGCAAGGCTTAAGGCCTTTTCCTTTTCAACGCTTGCAACCGCGCAGAACTTAGGCTTAATTTCCCTGACCTGTTTTTCAAAGGCTTCGCCGCCGCTGCCCGTAACCAGTGCGCATATAGCGTACTCGTCGGGGTGGCGCTTGACCACCTCTATTACCTGTCTGCCAATGCTGCCAGTGCTGCCGATTAAAACTATTTTTTTCATTTATTATTATACCCGAAAATTTTTAATTAATGACAAAAGCTCCCGAAAGGAGCTTTTTATTTTTTGTATATTATTGTAAATCGTACTACTGCGCGGTTAAATCAATACTATGCCGAAAGCAAACAGAACAATTACAGAGCTGAAAAGCATACTGTCGAACCTGTCTAAAACTCCGCCGTGTCCGGGGAGAAGTTTGCCCGTATCCTTAATTCCGCATTCGCGCTTTATCGCGCTTTCAAACAAATCGCCTATCTGTGAGAAGATAGAAAGGATAAAGCCGATTATAAGGAACGCGACTACGGCAGGCAGCGCGCTATCGTATACTAACGGGGTATCCAGAACCTTGCCCAGCCCGAAGTAAATGTAGTAAGCTATTATCGCGCCTAGCATACCGCCGACTATTCCGCCGACGCCGCCTATTACCGTTTTGTTGGGACTTAAACGGGGTGCAAGCTTTAAAGTTATTTTTTTGCCTAAAAGGCTGCCAATAATATATGCTCCGCTGTCCGCGAACATTACGGTAAAGAACAAGACGAGTATAGCCGCCGTGGAATTTTCTTCAACGTGGTTCACCGCCGAAAGCATACAGCTTAAAACGCCGCAGTATAGCATTGCAAAAAAGCAGACTGCCGTTCCCTTAACCGTGCTTATGCCGTGGTGGAAAACGTTGAGCGCGGCAAGTGCAAACGCGTAAATACAGCCGCAGCACGCGAGCGCGAGAAAGCCCTGTCCCATAGCCATTTGCACGGCTACGTACAACGGCACGGCGACCGCGCAGAATGCAACGGTGATTACCTTCTGAAGATAAGACACTCCGCCCATTGCCTTTAAAAATTCAAGGCAGCACAACACGGAAACCGCGCAGAAAAGCGCGTCGAAACCGAGCGAGCCCCAGCCGCCTGGTACGCACCATTTAAGCGCGACGAGCGCAAGGAATACTATTACGTAAACCGCGCCGGTTATAATTCTCTTTTTCATTTTTACTCCTTATTTTACTTTACCGAAGCGTCTTTCGCGTGCGGCGTAGTTTGCAAGCGCCTTGTCGAATTCCGCGTCCGAAAAATCGGGGAAATATACTTCTGTGAAATACAGCTCGGAATACGCAGACTGATAAGTCAAAAAGTTGGAAAGGCGAAACTCGCCGCCCGTTCTTATTATCAAGTCGGGGTCGGGAATGCCGTCGGTATATAAGAGTGAAGCAAACCCTTTTCCGTCAAGCTTTTCACCGCGCTCTATCGCGCGGTTGACTGCGTTTATTATTTCCGCCCTGCCGCCGTAGTTGATTGCAAAGATAAGCGTGAACTCCGCGCCGTCGGGTGAATTTTTTTCGCCGTCCCTTAAAAGGCGGATGATATCCTCGGGCAAAGCCGAAATATCGCCGATGACCTTAACGGCGGAATTTTTTGCGTAAAGCTTTTTTACGTTTTCGGTAAAGTACTTACGAAACAACCCGAAAAGCCCGTCCAGCTCCTCCTTGGGGCGTGCAAGGTTTTCGGTTGAAAGCGTGTACACTGTCAGAAATTTTATGCCTTTTTTCTGCGCATGCTCCGCAAGTCCTATCATTCTGTTCATGCCGTGCTTATGCCCGACCGAACGCGGCAAAAGCCGCTTTTTAGCCCACCTGCCGTTTCCGTCCATTATAAGTCCGACGTGCGCGGGCAAATTATTGTTCTGCATAATAAAACGGGTTTATTAAACCGTCATTATCTCCTTTTCCTTAGCCGCGGAAAGGCTGTCAATCTGCGCAACCGCGTCCGCAACCTGCTTTTCGACTTCCTTTTCGCACAAAGCAGTTTCGTCCTCGGAAAGGACTTTGTCGTTCTTCAGCTTCTTCAACGCGTCCATTGCGTCGCGGCGGTTGTTGCGCGCGGCGATTTTCGCATCCTCGCCCGTCTTTCTTATCTGCTTGCACAGCTCCTTCCTTCTCTCTTCGGTGAGTTCGGGGAATACGAGGCGGATAACCTTGCCGTCGTTGGTGGGGGTTATGCCTATGTTGGAAAGCTGTATAGCCTTTTCAATAGCCTTTAAAATGGAGACGTCCCAAGGCGCAATAACCAAGCACCTGCCCTCCTGCACGGAAACGCTTGCCGTCTGAGGAACCGGCGTGGGTGCGCCGTAATAGTCCACGTTGACTTTATCAAGAACGTGCGGATTTGCTCTTCCTGCGCGGACTGCCGAATACTCCTCTTTGAGTACGTTTACGGTTTTGGTAAGCTTATCGTCAAGGACGAGTAAAATTTCTTCGACCTGCTCGTTTTCAACCATTTTAAAAATTCTCCTTACTTTTTATTATTGTCAATAACCGTGCCGATTTTATCACCGCAAACGGCTTTTATTAAACTGTCTTTTTCGTCAAGCCCGAACGCAAGCACGGGAATGTTGTTTTCCATACACATCGTTGCCGCAGTCGCATCCATCGCCTTAATTCCGTTCTGGATAATATCTATATAATTTATATGCGAATACTTCTTCGCTTGGGGGTTGAGCTTGGGGTCGCTGTCGTATATTCCGTCGATATTCTTCGCCATCATAAGCACGTCCGCCTGAATTTCGCAGGCGCGCTGCGCCGCAGCGGTATCGGTGGAGCAGTACGGGTTGCCCGTGCCGCATGCGAGAATTACCACCCTGCCTTTTTCGAAGTGGTGCAAAGCCTTTCTTAAAACGTAAGGCTCGGCAACCGAAGTCATCATTAGCGCCGTCTGCACGCGCGTGGGTATTCCGCGCTGTTCCAAAGCGTCCATCATAGCAAGCGAGTTCATAACCGTTGCGAGCATACCCATATGGTCTGCGGTGGTTCTGTCCATCTGCTTGCCCTGACGTCCGCGCCAGAAGTTGCCGCCGCCTATAACAAGCGCGATTTCCACGCCCATATCGTGAATTTTGGAAATATCGTTCACGACGCGGGATATTACGCTTTCGTCAATGCCGTGTCCTAGTTCGCCTGCAAGCGCTTCGCCCGAAAGCTTAATTAAAATTCTCTTGTATTTGGGTTTCACTTTATTCTCCGAAAATACTTAACTTTTTTTAATTATAACACGGCGTTAAATAAATTACAACGAAAAACGGGAATTTAAAATTATAAATTTAACCGCGGCAGTCCGTCCTTCACCGCCGCGGTATATACGTTTTTAAAATACGCGGAGCTTCAATCCCCTGACGGAAGCGTTACGGTAAAGGTTGTGCCCTTGCCTGTTTTCGAAGCCGCCGTAATTTCTCCGCCGCACAGCGTGCATATGCGCTTGCAAATTGCAAGCCCGAGTCCGCTGCCCTCAACGCCGTTGTCTGCGTCCGCGCGGTAATATTTTTCGAATATGCGTTCAATATCCTTTTCCGCAATTCCTATACCCGTATCGCTTATGTCCACGCGGATATAACCGTTCTCCTCCGCCATTTCAGCGTGTATGCTTCCGCCCTCGGGCGTGAACTTTACGGCGTTGCTTAAAAGGTTTAACCAAACCTCTGCAAGCTGCCCCTTATTGGCGCGGACGGTTACGGGCGCAAGGTCCGTTGATACGGTAATATTCTTTTGCTCCCAGCTTCGTTCAAGCATAATTATGCAGCTGCGCAGCTGTTCGTCAAGCCTGAACTCTTCCGTCTGCCCGACCAGTCTTTGATTTTCCAGCCGCGAAAGCGTAAGCGTATTTTCGGCAAGGCGTAAAAGTCTTGACGACTCGTCCGCGATAATCTGCGCGAACTTCTTCTGCTCGCTTTCAGACAGTCCGCCCTCGGCAATTAATCCGGCAAAGCCGTTTACCGAGGTAAGCGGAGTTTTCAGCTCGTGCGAAAAAGTATGAATAAAATCGTCGCGCAGGGTATTTACCGACGAAAGCTCTTCCACCATTTTATTGAAGTTGTCGTAAATCTTAGTATATTCCCTGTCCGCCTTTTCGGCGTTTATTCGCACGGAATAGTCGCCTGCGGCAACCTTATTCATGCTGTCAATTAAAAGCTGTGATTTAAGGTGTTTACGCCTTATAAAATACAACAGCGAAAAAGTAAATACGCCTGCGACGAAAGGCATAATATACAGCGGTAACGTATAGGCTATTTTAGGCTCGCCTATTACCAGCTCGTTAACAATCGCAAGCACCGTTTCGCTGATAAGGCATAAAATTATAAAGATTAAAAAGAACAGCCCTATAAGCTGGCTTTTTTTTAGTTTTTTAAAGTTCTTTTCCTTCTTCATTTTTTAATAACCGCCTTATATCCCACGCCGCGTATAGTTACAATATCAAATTCGGGGTAGCTTTCAAACTTGCTTCTCAGCCTGTTAATATGCGTACGGACGGTAGTTTCGTCGCTTTCACAGGCATATCCCCAGACCTTGTCCAATATATTTTCTTTGGTGAAAATTTTATTCGGGTATGAAAGCAGAAGATATAAAAGCCTGAATTCCTTTGCAGGAAGCTCGCATACCTCGTCTCCGCGCGTCACGGTAAAATTAGAGCTGTCCGCCGTAACCGCGCCTATAACGATTTTTCCCTCGCCCGCGATTTTACTGCGCCTCAGCAGCGCGTCTATGCGCCAGATAAGCTCTTCAAAATTTACGGGCTTTGTCATATAATCGTCGCAGCCGGCGAAAAAGCCCTGACCCTTATCGCTCAGCTTATCCTTTGCGGTAAGCATTATTACGGGAATATCCAAGCCCTGCGAACGCATAGTTTCAACAAGCGAATACCCGTCCAGCGCAGGCATCATAACGTCGGTCACAACAACGTCTATGCTTTTACTTTCCAGAACGTGCAGCGCCTCAACGCCGTTAGCGGCGCAAAGAACGCTGTAGCGCGGTTTCAGGCGCGTTTGTAAAAGCAGCCTTAAATTGTTGTCATCCTCAACTATAAGAATTTCAGCCATAATTTATCACCCTGAACGAAAAAATTACGTTCGGGTATATTTTACCTTGCAAAAGTGAAAAAATCAATATATGCAAGTGAAAGTTTACACATAATTTACATTTGCGTTTTAAAATTCTGGTTGTATAAGGGAATTTATAACTTTACTCCCAATATATCATTAGCCGAACAACCCAAAAAATTGCAAAGCTTTGAAAGCGTAGCAAGCGTAGGTTGAGCGCGACCTGATAAATATTGGGATAGCGTGGGTCTTGAAATTCCTATAGCAGCAGCTATTTCGGTTTTTGATTTGCCCGAAGTTTCTATTTCCTTTTTGATGTTTTGTGAAATGATTGCATCCAAACTGTCTTTCATAGTAATTATATATTATTAGGTATTGCCTAAACTTGCTTGACATTTAGGCACTGCCTAAATATAATTATCTCCGTAACGGTATGGAGATATACGAATGAGAACAAAATGCAAAGCCGAAATTATTGTGCGTAGCGCAAACGCGTGCGCAAGGGAGGAAAAAATGAAAATCGTTATAGTTATCGATTTAATTGACACGCTGACCAACGGCTCGGTTATGACGGCGCGGCGATTCGCCGACGGACTGCGTGAGCGCGGACACGAGGTAAAAATAGTTGCCGTAGGCGCCGACGGCGAAAACGACTGCCCTGTTAAAGAGCGGTACGTCCCCGTGCTGACCGAGGTTTCAGCAAAAAACCAGATTAAGTTCGGAAAGTTTGAAAAAGAGAAAATTAAAAGCGCCTTTACCGGCGCGGATATTATCCACTTTATATTCCCCTTTAAACTGGAAAAGAAATGCAAGCAGCTTGCCGACGAAATGGGGATACCAACTACCGCCGCATTTCACGTTCAGCCCGAAAACGTTTCCTACAACGCGCATATGGGAAAAAGCAGGCTTTTCAACAATCTTGTTTACGCGTACCTTAAAAACACGTTTTACAAGAATTTTACGCGCATACACTGCCCTTCCGCGTTCATTGCCAACCAACTGCAAAAGCACGGATATTCAGGCGAGCTGTACGTTATTTCAAACGGGTACGACAAAGCTTTTCTGCCGCCGCCCGTAAGGAGAGAAAACGGAAAATTTGAAATCGTCATGGTGGGCAGGCTTGCACCCGAAAAGAACCAGAAGGTTTTAATTGCGGCAATAGCCAAGTCAAAATACAGGGATAAAATCCACTTGACGCTTTTAGGTAACGGCAACTGTAAAAAGAAGCTTGTCCGTCAAGCGGAAAAGCTGAACGTTGACGTATCGTTTGACTTTTTGCCGAAGGATATGCTTATAGCAAAGCTGCAATCGTGCGATTTATACGTACACGCGGCTACGGTTGAAATCGAAGCTATAGCGTGCATCGAAGCAATTGCGTGCGGTCTTGTGCCCATCATTGCAGACAGCGCGCTTTCGGCAACGCCGCAGTTCGCTTTGGACGGGCGGTCGTTATTCGAAGATAATAATGCGGACGATCTTGCCGAAAAAATCGATTACTGGTTAGAACGTCCCGACGAGCGCGAAAGAATGAGCGGCATATATGCGCACTTTGCAAAAAAGTTCAGTCTTGACAATTCCCTTCAGCTTGCCGAGGCTATGTTTGCCGACCAGATACGCGACACGCGGCTTGTTTCCTCCGCGCGTGTAAACGAACCGCAGACTGAAAAAGCATATTGAATATAAATTAAACGGCTTGGGCGTGCAATA
>CAMWNA010000064.1 GCA_947175515.1 uncultured Clostridia bacterium
TAACTTCGGCAAGCTTTTAATAAAATATTCCTGGCTAAAAAAAAATTAAATTTTACGCGCCGCGCGGAAAGTTCCGTGCGGCGCTTTTACGTTTATCAGATTATTATATCAGGATTGTCCCAATCGCGGAATAAAGGCTCCACCTTTACGCCGTGCGGACTGCAATAAATATACTTAGAATTATTGTCAAGCTTTGGGAAATGCAGGCACTGTTTACCGCGGCAGTCTGCTTCAATCATCTTCGCGGTTTTTTCAGCCTTATCTATATATACGACGTTCTTTCCGTCGTCCGTTATAACCGTGACGGTTATGGATTTGCCGTCCTCCTCCACCGTTACGCAATCAGCCGCCTTTTGCGGTTCTGCGCCGAATTCGTACTCGAACACGGTTTCCGCTCCTACGGTGATTTTAACGCCCGTCAGCGCGCTTGTATCGCGCGTGGTAAAGACCACGATAAACAGCGTCGCAACCAGCGCCAATATCGCGCCGTAAATTATAAGGTCAAAGATTTTAAAACCCTTGTCCTTTTTAACTTGTTCAATCTTTTTAAGCGACATATTTATTCACAGATAAAGACAACGCGTCTGTCCGTCAGTTTTTCCTCAATGAACTTTACGGCGCGTTCCCTGCCCATACACATTAAAGCCGTCGTAAGCGCGTCGTCTTCAGCCGCGCCGCCGCCGAGTATCGTTACCGACATTATACCCGTCTGCACGGGTTTGCCTGTTTCAGGGCTAATGATATGGCAATAGCGCACTCCGTCCAAATTATAAAACTGCTCGTTATCGCCGCTGGTTGAAAGCTTTTCGTCCCGTACCGTAGTTTTAAGATACTGCTTGCCGAGCGAGCGTGGATTTGTGAAACCCAGATTAAACGCGCCGGACTGAGAATTGCTTTTGACGAGCATACTGCTTGCGGCAAAGTTGAAATAGCCGAATTTATAGCCGTAGATATCGTAAAGCTCTTCCACACGGTCAACCGCGTAGCCCTTGCCGATTCCGCCCAAATCAAGCTTTAACGAAAGCGTTTCGCCGTCCGCTTCTACCGTGTATTCCGGCTTTGTGACGAAGTATTTATTATCCTGTGCGGCAATTTCAATTTCATTGAAATGCTTTGCAAGGTCGGTATATTTTGCTACCGTTTCGTCGTCGGGAAGGTAGGAAGAATTTTCGGGTATTTTATGTGCCGAGCCGAAGCCGTAAGCGTTAATATTGTAGTAAAGCGCCGGATTGTAAAAGCCTTCGGTCAGCTTATGAACAGCTAAGGCTTCCTTTAAAACCTCGTAAGTGATTTGCGAAATTTCAAGCCGTGCGCCTGCCGCGGCATTGTTAAAATTATAGATATCGGAATTTTCCACCGTGGATGACAGGCAGTTGCTTATGTTCTTTAAAAGAGTATTGACTTCCGTTTTGAAAAGCGAATACGTTTCTTGAGCGGCGTCCTTTGTAAAGTCGTCCATAACGACGACGTCAGCTTCCACATACATTGCAGGAAATGAATAGCCTATACTTGTATATGCAGATGTATCAACTTCCTCATAAACAGGGTCTGGCGCCGTGTAGCCGCCGATTTTTTCGACGGTGAAGCTTTTATCTTCAAGCGTATACGCACCGTCGGGCATATTGGTGTATACGGTATATTTTTGCTGATTTTTACAACCGCCGCCAAGGGTAAGCGCAAAGCAAATTATTGACGGCAACAGTAATTTACGTAAGAATTTCATAAATTTATTATAATGTAAAAAGCGCAAAATAGCAACAAAAAAACCCGCTGTAAACAGCGGGTTATATTTTGCTTAAAATTAGTCAGCTTTTTCAATTCTGCCGTATTCGGTCGTCTTACCAAGCGCATCCTGAACCGCAAGAAGAAGTCTGCAGCTGCCTTGAGTTGCGTTAGTAATAAGAATACCGTTTTCACCCAAAGCAGAGTTCTTATCTCTTGCATAAGGCTGACCGCCTTCTTCAAGAAATACTTGTATAGCAAGTACGTCAGACACAGCTAAACCTTCATACTTCTGGAGAAGATAACTTTCATCAGCCGTCCAAATATCCTTATCAGTCCAACCGTCGCTGACAACGATGTATTCGCCCTTTGTCACGTCTTCTACTTTTACTATAATATTATTTTCAACGGTTACTCTCACCTTCATTCCGTAATGGGTACCCGTAGGATTCCATGCGTTGGGATAATGATACTCACCGTAGTATACTCCGTCATAGCCTTTGGAACAACCTGCAGCCATACCTATACCTGCGCCTATTGCCGTAGTTGCCGCTAAAACCGCCAAAGCTTTGAAAATCTTTTTCATATTTTACCTCTGAGATTTATTACTATTTTATTTTATCATACCTGTAAAAAACTGTCAACGGTTTATTGATATTTTATTACTTAAAATTATTTAAAAGGCAATAAAAAAGACTTCCCGAAATTCATGGAAGTCTTTTTAAGTTTATTCCGTTCTTAAAGCTACTACGGGGTCTTTCTTTGCGGCTGCCGCTGCAGGGATAAGTCCCGAAATGAGCGTCAGTACAACGCTTATGCATACCATTATGAACGCCTGCCACCAAGGAAGCGCGGCAATGGTCGTTATAGGCGCAAGCGAGGCAACCACAAGGTTGATTATAAGCGACAGGATATAAGTTACTATAATTCCGAACAAGCCTGCAATAAGACCGATTATAAAGGTTTCGGCATTGAACAGACGCTTTATATCCTTTTTCCTTGCACCGACCGAGCGCAAAATACCTATTTCCTTTATTCGCTCCACCACCGAAACGTAGGTTATAATTCCTACCATTACGGTTGAAACGATAAGCGACAGCGCCGTGAACGCGACGAGGGCGATTGTTATCATTTCAATCATTGTGTTTATCATTGAAATAATGACGCCGACCATATCCGAATATTTTACTTTATCACGTTCGGTAAGCTTCACGCCGCCGTACTCGGCTTCCGCGTCGCACATATTGTTCCATTCGTCAAGATAGTCGGTGATTTTGTCCTTCATATTAAAGTCTAAGGGGAAAATACCTATACCCGTAGCCAAGTCGCTTCCCGCTACCATACCAAGAGTTACCGCATATGACGGTCCGTTCATTGCCATCATCCCGCCGGATGAGTCAGTAAAGAAGCCGTAGGTAGTCTTCTTTTCATAATTGCGGACGCCGTCCACCGTTTTGAAGAAGGAATAATTGTACGTATAGCCGACCACATCTAGATTGCCGTTTGCTTTTATAAATTCGGCTATTTCGCTATTTAAGCCCTGTTCGATTATGTGTTTAGTGAGCGCGTTCGTGTAGTAAAGTCCGTCCGCAAGACAGCCGTAGGATATATCACTCTTCTTCTGAAGAATTACTTTCACGCCCAAATCAAACGAGCCTTCATCCGGAAGATTTTCACCGTAGGCGTTATATAAGAAGTTGATTGATTTATCCTCTCCGCCGATATTAGTAACTATCGGTGCAGGAAGCTTGGAATAGATTGCGTTATTAGGATAAAATTTAAACGTTTTATTGAAGAAGAAGCTATAGTCAAATCCGCCTCCGCCGAGTTCGTCGTTATAATACGGATCCTCGCCCTTGATGCCGCTGCCGACAAGTCCTATTTCAGGGTCGTACTTTGCTTGGTCCTCAGGCTTTGACGAGGCTTTAAAGGCGTAGTTCAAAAGCTCTTCCTGACTTAAAAAGCCGTACTGTGCAAGATTCAGTTCGTCCGTCTTGCCGTCGTCTAAAACGAGTATAAGACTGTCCTTGCTGTTCAAGGCTTCCCTGACCTGATTTTCGGTAAGGTCGCCGTTTGTTGCCACGACGTCGTACTGGGACAGAACGTAGTCGGCGTTGTCGGGAATTTCATTAAGTCCCGTAAACTGGTCGAGCATAGAGGTATACATCGAATAGGACGGTTCTTCGCCTAAAATCGACCTATACATTGCGCGGATTGCCGTAAGCGACATGCTGTCGCTACTGGAATCAACGTTCTCGGGAATTTTGGTGTCGCTGGTTTTGCCGACCATATGAAAATCGGTATAAAGGTAGTTCGCCGCTTCGAAGTCGTAAGAAAACTGCATTGCGTTGTAGTATTCCGAAGGCATTTGCGAAACGTAATTTATGTAATTTTCGGAAATTTCGTTCTGAGTCATAAAGTTGTTGCCCATATCCATCATGGTTTGCAACAGCGAGTCAACGTAAACTTTGTCTTTAAGCTTTGTGATTTCCACCTTTTTGCTTAAAGTATCGTTGATATTTGTGATAGCCGCCCAGTCGAACGTGGAACGCGTTATGGTTATGGGATAACCCGAAAGCATATCGTCTTCCATATCCTTTATATAACCTTTAACGCCTGCGGAAATTGCCAGAACCATCGACACGCCGATAATGCCTATACTGCCGGCGATTGAAACCATTGCCGTACGCTTGCGTTTTGACAAAAGGTTTTTAAGCGACAAGCCGAACGCCATTGTTATCGGCATTGAAGCCTTCTTCTTTTCGCGTTTTGACTTTTTGCGTTTTACCTTGCCGCCTTCCGCCGCTTCTTCCTCAAGGCGTTTTAACTCCTCTTCTTCCTCTGCCTTTTTAGCCGCCGCTTTGGCTTCCGCCGAAGCCTTGACTTCCTCGGCTTCTTCCGCGTCAGCATACGGCTTTGTATCGTCCGTCACCTGACCGTCTAAAAGGCGGATAATGCGCGTGGAGTACTGTTCCGCAAGCTCGGGATTGTGCGTTACCATAATAACGAGCCTGTCGTTGGAAATTTCCTTCAAAAGCTCCATTATCTGAACACTGGTTTTGCTGTCAAGCGCGCCCGTAGGTTCGTCCGCAAGCACTATTTCGGGGTCGTTTATCAACGCGCGTGCTATTGCGACCCTTTGCGCCTGACCGCCCGAAAGCTGGTTGGGGCGGTTGTTAAGCTTATCCTTAAGCCCGACCTTTTCCAACGCTTCGATTGCGCGGCGGCGTCTTTCTTCCTTGCTTACGCCGGCTATCATAAGCGCGAGTTCGACGTTCTGCAAAATGGTCTGGTGGGGAATTAAGTGATAGCTTTGGAAAATGAAGCCTATCGAGTGGTTCCTGTACGTATCCCAGTCCCTGTCGCCGTATTCCTTGGTGCTTACGCCGTCGATTATCAAATCGCCTGAATTGTATTTATCCAGCCCGCCGATAATGTTTAAAAGCGTGGTCTTGCCGCAGCCCGAAGCGCCGAGAATGGAAACGAATTCGTTCCTTCTGAAATTGATACTTACGCCCTTTAAAGCCTGTACGGTTTCGCCGCCGGCGTAGTATTCCTTTTTTACGTCAACTAACTTTAACATATATTATCCTTATAAAAATTATTTTTCAGATTTTATAATACGCGATTTTATTCCGCGCCGTCGCGCGTCGTTGATACTTCCTGTTCGTTTTTGTAGTCGTCCAGCTCGGTAGAAAGATTTTCCGAATTTTTAAAGGGGAAAACAAAGCCTGTTTTTTTGCCTAGCCTTTCCGCCTTTGATTTGATACTTTCTTTCAGCTTTTCAAGCGATACGACGATATTGTGTTTTTTTGCGAACGAGGTTATTTTTGCTGTGATGTTGACCGAGTGACCCAAGTCCACTAAGAACACGCCGAAGAACAAACCGACGAAAAAAGCAAACGCTATGTGGTTTACGAACCACACGACCGCGTCAATGCAATACGGCGAAATAACGAAGTAAAAAAACGCGCAGACCAGCAACCAGAAAAGGGAAAACAGCGGACAGATTATGCCCTGAATATTGCCCCATCTGTTAGTATAGTCCCACAGCTTGATTTTAAGACCTTTTATAAATATAAGGCCTGCGATATATTCTATAAGCGTCATTGCAACGCCCATAACGGCAATTATAATTAAGCTGTCAAGCCAGTACATGCCGGTATCAACCGGAAGCCTTGAAATTGCGAAAAGCCCTGCCGTACCGAAGCCGTATAACGGCAGATACGGTCCCGTAAGAAAGCCGGGGTTTATCCACTTCTTAGCCGTGCAGCATCTTCTGAAAATAACCTCTATACACCAGCCGATTACGCTTCCGATAAAGAACAGAAACGCCGCAACGAGCATTCCGTCGACGAAATTCATTTGCCGTACCTTTAACGCCTTGCCGCCTGCAGTCTTGCAAGCGAACGCTCCTTGCCGAGAATATTCATTATAGTACAGAGGTCGGGTGAGTTGGGCATTCCGGTAATTGCAATTCTTAAAATTTCCGCAACGTCTGATACGTTGCCTTTATACGCTTCCGGATTGGCTTTGTATTCGCTCATCTCGCTTGCAAAGCCTACGAGCGGAGCAATAGATTTAACTTTTGCAAACCATACGGAATTATCGTCCGCAGGGTCGTACATATCCGCAAAGACGTCTAAAACGCAATTCACCGTAGCGTCGTCGAAGCGGAAAGAATATTCGGGCTTGAAGGTATCGTCGAAGAAGTAGTCTATAAGTCTTACGCCCTGTTCCGCGCGTTCTACGTCCTTTCTTCTTTTTTTGCCGCCTGCGCCCATAATCAAAGCCAACACTTTTATAATATACTTATCGTCCTTGAAATGCGCTTTATCCGCGTCCGTCCCGAACTCGTCAACCCAGCTTTTTAAAAAGCCGAAGCATTCCTCGGGGGAAAGCTTTGAAATTTCCGTACGCGATATGTCGTTTAATTTTTCCAAATCGAACAGCGCGCCGCTCTTGCCCATTTTTTCAATCCTGAATTTAAAGTCGCGGTAATCGCCGTCGGGATTTTTTAAAGACCATTCCTCGAAATCGGAGTTTAGAATCGTCATTAAATATTTAACTACCGCTTTGGGGAAATATCCCGCCTGCCTGTAATAGTCTAAAGAAAGCTCCGGATCCTTACGCTTTGACAGCTTGCGCTTTGTGTCGCCGTCCATTTTCATAAGCGAGCAGGTGTGCGCATAGCGCGGCGGCTTGAAGCCGAGGACTTTGTGAAGCTCGATATGCACGGGCAGACTTGAAAGCCATTCTTCGCCGCGGATAACAAGCGTCGTGCGCATAAAATGGTCGTCTATCGCGTGCGCAAAGTGATAAGTGGGTATTCCGTCGGATTTCAAAATTACCACGTCCTGATCGTTTTCGGTTACGGTGACTTCGCCTTTAATAGCGTCGCGGAAAATAATTTTATTTTCAACGCTGCCCTGCGATTTAAGACGGATAACGTAAGGCTTGCCCTGCGCTAAGTTTTTATAAATTTCCTCCTCGGAAAGGTTGCGGCATTTGGCGTATTCGCCGTAGTAGCCGGTAGTTTTCTTTTCCGAGGTCTGTTTGTCGCGGACGGCGTTCAACTCGTCCTCCGTGCAGAAGCACGGGTAAGCAAGTCCGCGTTCTATTAAGTCCTTTACGAACGCGCGGTAGATTTTTGCGCGTTGACGCTGATAGTAAGGTCCGTATTTGTTTAACGGTGAATCGATTTCAGCGCCCTCGTCAAAGTTTATGCCGAAATATTTAAGCGAGCGTATAACGCTTTCCACCGCGCCGTCCACCTTTCTCTTTTCGTCGGTATCCTCTATCCTGAGATAGAACACGCCGCCCGTGGTGTGTGCGCTGCGCTCGTCTGCAAGCGCCGAATAAAGATTACCGAGGTGTATAAACCCAGTGGGCGAGGGCGCAAGACGCGTGACCTCCGCCTTCTCTCCGCGGACGCGCTCGGGATAAATATTTTCGTATTCCTCAATCGGCAGCAGGTCGTTATCGGTAATCAGCACCGAGGCAAGTTTTTTCAAGTCCATCTTCATATCCTCTTATTTTTTGCGTTTGGAAATTTTTCTAAGGGTGAACCACAATACGATTAATATTTGGAACACGCCTGCAACGATGTAGATAAAATAGATTTTGTAAAATTCGGTATAAGTTATGACGAATATATGGAATATTACCGCCGCCGTCCAGATTATAAGCGAACAGGCTGCAATATTTGTTATCCAGTTGCCCCATCTGACTGAGAAAACCGTCAAAGGAATAGCCGTAATAAACGGTGCGACGACGAAGGTGAGCCAAGCGTTTTTCGCCGTAGCCGGAATAAAGTAGAATATCATAAATATTCCCGTCGCGATAAACCACACCAGCCCTGCGGACAGAAGGCTGATTAACAGTCGCTTTTTGCCCGTATTCATTTTGGGGCGGACGGGCTTTTTACGCGCGGACGGCGGAGAAATAATATCGTCGACGGTGATGTGGTATATATCCGCAAGCTGAATTAACACCCGTAAATCGGGAATAGCCTCTCCCCGTTCCCATTTGGATACGGCTTTATCGGAATAGTTCAACATCTCCGCAAGCTGTAACTGCGTAAGCTTCGCGTGAGTGCGGAGCTGCACCAGATTGTTTGCGATTGTTTCCTTCAATTCATCCATAGCAAGATTTTAGCACATCACCCCAAAAAAGACAAGTAAAAAGGCAACTCTACTGTGAGTAGAGTGTGAAATTTTTATGGTAGAGTCGGCTTTTTTGTCGGTTTACCCGCTTTAAAAAACCGTGGAGAAGAAAACCGCCCAAGTAGGTTGTAAAATTGCGGTATTGTGCGATAATATGTATATAGAGGCGCGGATATAGCCCGACGCCTTAGCGGAAATGCCGCTTTGAATTCAAGGAGAACGACCATGAATAAATTATTTGATATTTTCGTAGACTCGTCGGCAAACCTGACTGATGAGATGATTGCTTCAACGGGGATAGGCGTAATTTCATATACCTGCCTTGTAAACGGTAAAGAAGTCCGCTGCTACGAAAACGGCAAGCCTTTTTCGGATACGGCTAAAGAATTTTACGAGAGCATGTCCCAAGGCGCGGATATTAAAACTTCGCTTGTAAGCGAAGCGCAGATTATCGAAGCCGTGAGCCCTTCTATGGAACAGGGTAAGGACGTATTGCTGATTACTATATCCTCGGGAATAAGCGGAACACACAACCAAGCATTGCAGGCGCAGAAAGAGCTTAAAAAGCTTTACCCCAAATGCAAGCTTTTGGTTGCAGACAGCGCCAACGCGTCGCTCGGCGAAGGGCTTTTAGCTGTAAATGCGGCAAAGCTCAGGGACATGGGCGAAAGCGTAAACGCCTGTGCGAAGTGGGTTGAAGAAAACGCATATAAGATGAACGCTTACGTAACCGTTAACGATTTGAAGTATTTAAGGCGCGGCGGAAGAATTTCCACCACCCTTGCAATTGCCGGAACGCTTTTAAACATTAAACCGATAATAAAGGCTGACGGCGGTTCGCCGGCGAAGCTTTCGTTCTTTTCAAAGGAGCGCGGCAGAAAACGCGCGCTTGAAACGCTTGCCAACGCTTTCACGGAGAACGTGGAAAACCCTGAAAATCAAACTGTGGCGATAACGCACTGCAACTGTTTGGAGGATGCGGAAAAGCTGGCGGAAATGGTAAAAGAACGCGGCGCGCGCGACGTGGTTATAGAGTTTTACGATATGTGCACGGGCTCGCACGTGGGTCCCGGGACCATTGCACTGTTCTTCGTCGGTAAAGACAGGCGCGGACACGCCGCGGCTTCCGAAAGCAAAGCCCCTCAAGGCAAAACCGTAACGCAGAAAATTTAATATTGAATTATATAAGCC
>CAMWNA010000065.1 GCA_947175515.1 uncultured Clostridia bacterium
AATATTAAAAAATTTGGTTTTATTCTTTGGGGTGTCTAAAACCCCCCCCCCCGCCCTTACTACGTTATACTGAGCGTAAGCACGGAAAAAATTTATAACGGGCGTTAAAGAAAAAATCGACAAAAGCTCGCCTTTTTCGCCGTGATTAAATTGTTACTTAACAAATATTATAGAGCGTAAGATAATTTTTCGAGGTGGATAAAATTTATGAAACTTTCACAACTATTCGGCAAGCCCGTTTTAAGCACGGCAGGCAAAAAGGGCTATATTATATCCGTTAACGGCAACGCAGGTAAAGTTCAATGCCTTGTGTGCGCGGACGAAAACGAGAACGAATTTTCCGTGGATATAAAAAACGTGATAAGCGTTAAAAATACCGTTTTATACGAGGACAGGGAAAGCGTTTTAAAGCAAAGCGTGCCTATCCGCCTAGGCAAGCCCGTGTTTGACAGCGAAGGTAAATTTTTGGGGCATTTAGCCGATTTCACGGTTGAAAACGGATCGATAGATTTTGCCCACGTCGGCAAAAAGAAATTCTCCGCAAACGACTTCGTCTGCGGAGATGCGGTAATATTAAGGAAACAAGTACGCGTTTTGAAAAGCGACGTTGAAAAGGACGGAAAGGTGATAATAAAGCGCGGAACGCCCCTCACGCCCGAAGTACTCGAAAAAGCGTGCGAACACGGCGAATACGTGCAGGCAAATCTTAAATCGATTTAACCGACAGCTTACTGCACGCCTTTAAACGACAATTATACGTTATACTTTGCCATAAGCTTTAAAAGCGCGTTGAAATTTTCGTTTAAAATGTCGGCTTCGGCAGGGGTAAGCGTGCCCTTCATCTGCAAAACCGCAAGGGTGTTTTTCAGCTTTTCCAGCTCCTGTCTGTCGCCCTTGCCGAGATTTTTCTGCAAAAGCCTGTCCGTTACGGAAATGGCGTGCTCCAGCCTGACGCTGCTTTTTGCCGCCGGTATTTCCGCGCGCGCAGGCGTTTGCGGCTTTTGCGACGGCGACGGAGATACCGGCAGGGAAGATACGGCAACCTGACTTTGAACCAATTTTACCTGCTTTCTTTTGGTAAAGAAGCATAAAACGCCGTATAAAAGATACCCGACGCACCAGAATATTGCCGCGGCAAGCACCGACTGCCCCAACCCGTTAGCCGTTAAAAACGCCGCCACGGTAACCGCGGCGTAGATATTAACCAAGCACAAAAACGGGCGCTTTGACGCCGCGCGTATTTTAGGCAGAATGAAGCCAAGGATAAACACCAAGGCAAAGAGACCTAAAAAACTGCCCCAGATTATCCATATAAGAGTGTCGAATTTTATAGAAGCCAAACCGTCGTAAATTTTATTGATATTTTCCGAAAACATAAGCGTTTAAATTATATCCGTCTTTTGCGCGCAAAAGGGCGGATATTTTGTCGGAAAACGACTTTTTAAGGCTTTTATTTAAACTTCAAGCGTTATCTGGCGGCGGCGTTTGATATTAACTATTACTGTGCCTATGTTCTTTTCGCTTATATTAAGGACGAGTGCAACCGCCTTTTTATACAACGCAAGCTGCTTTGAATAAGTTTTGATAAGCTCTTGATCGTCCTTGTGGGAATACTTGTAATCTATTACTGTAGCGCAGTCACCCTGCACGGCTAAAAGGTCTATAGCACCCTGCACGAGAATACTGTCCTTTGCCGAAACCCCCAATATTTCATCTGCAGGCAAGCGGCACAAAAATTCCTGTTCCTTGTAAAGGATAGCACCGTTTAAAGCGCCGAAAACGGGCATAGAAAGGATTTCACACAGCTCGCCGACGTTTAAAAGCGCTTTCTGCTCCGCAGTGATTTTGCGGCTTGAAAGCATTTTTTCTATCTCTCTTTCAACGCCGGCTTTATCCTTAACGCTAAAGTCGCAAAGCTCTAAAAACGCGTGGTATGCCGTACCGCGTTCAGTACCCGTTGCACCGCCTTCACCCTCCTCGGGGAAAAGCTCGTGCGGACGGTAGAATGGCTCTTCCATATCGCGCTTTAAAATTGCCGAAGCCGAGCTTTTAACGGGCAGGTTAACACTGTCCGCATGGGCGTAACCGCGCATAAATCTTTTGGCTATCGAATTTTTCAGCTCCGCGTCGGGCTGAGTTAAAACTGCGGCTAACTTCCTCCCCGAAGAAAATTCTTCCTTGGGCTCTATCGGCGAATTACGATATGCGGAAATATCGAAAAGCTTTGCATAGCACTTGGCTTCCGCAGCTTCTATCCGGCTGAACGGCTTTACGTCTTCGGCAAGGATATGCAGGCGGCACATTGCGCGCGTGCAGGCAACGTAAAACAAATTCAGTTCGTTCTTCAGCTCTTCCTTATCGTTCTTTGCTGCGGCAAGCCGCCTTAATACCGTCTGTTTTGTGAGCCTGTTTTTTATATCGTGGCACTTGGGCGCGAAACCGAAATTATCGTCGAACGGCATTTCTGAATATTCCCTGCCCTTAAACGTCGCGCAAATATCCGCGATTATGACGACGGGGAATTCCAACCCCTTGCTTGCGTGCATCGTCATAATTTTAATGCTGTCGGAGGAAGCCGCGCTCGGTGCGGAAATTTCGTATCCGCTTTCCTTCAATTTGTTTAAAAATGCCGCAACGCTGAGCCCCTCGGCTTCCTTTGCAAGCCGTCTTATATTTTTAAGCTTTTCGCCGCCGTTAGCGGAAAAGCAAGCTTCGAAACCTGCGTCCTCGGAAATTTTATCTATTACCTCTGCGGCAGTTAAAATTTCGGCTAAGCTTCTCAGCTTTTCCATACGCGCGTAAAAGCTTTCTATCTTCCGCGAAATTGCGTTTCTTAAATTTATATACTTTTTGCAGCAGTCGCGGAAGGGCGCTTTTTCACCCTTGAAAGCTATGCGCACAGCCGCAAGCTCATCGCACGTCAAGCCGCCGAGGGGGGATAAAAGCGCAGTGACGAGGGGTATATCCTGCTTGGAATTATCTATATACGATAGTATATCCAGCATTTCCTTGACCTCGGGACGGGTGCAGATGTTCTGCTCCTGCGCGCCGGAAACCGAATAGCCTGCGTCAGTAAGCGCGCGGACTATGCCCGCAACTTCGGCGCCCTGTCTCTTTCTTGTAAGTATACAGATATCTCCTGCCTGAGTATCCACCTCCTCGCCCGTCTTTAAATCATAGTGCGTGGATTTCAGCTCGCTTTCTACGATTTTTAAAACCGCCAGTCCCTCGCGCGTGTGCTTTGCCGACTTCGCGCTTGCCTTTACGGAATAAACCTCCCTTTCGGTTTCTTCCTCCGCATCCTTTCCGAAAACGTGTATATGCGCGCCGCCGTATGCTTCCGGATAGCCGCCTCCGCGCTGCATTTTACTTCCTTTTGAATAATCGAAGCCGCAGCTTGTAACCGTCATTATTTCCGAAAACAGACTGTTGACGAAATCTATCACGCCGTCGGACGAACGGAAGTTGCTTGAAAGCCTTAACGCCGTACCGCCTCCGCCCTCGAACGAGTTGTATTTTTCCGCGAAGAACAGCGACCTGCTTCCCCTGAAGCCGTAAATAGCCTGCTTTACGTCGCCGACCAAAAAGACGTTTTCACCGCCCACATTTGAAATAATTTCTTCCTGCACGGGGTTAACGTCCTGATATTCGTCAACGAACACACACTTAAAGCGTTGGTTTATTTCCTCTTTGACGCGCGCATCTTCCAAAATTTCAAGCGTTAAATGCTCAAGATCGTTATAGTCGAGCTTGTTTTCCTCACGCTTGATTTGCGTATATTCCCCGTCGAAGTCCTTTAAAATCTGTGCGAAAGCGACGGCGGTTATGCCGCTTTCGAAAAAGCTTTGCCTTTCGGTTTCCTCGTCCGCGGTGTCGCCGCGGATGGCTTTATAGCTTTTTAAAAGCGCGTCCTTAAAGGCTTTGAACTCCGCGCCCGACTCCTTATCAGCCGCGCCGTCCACGGGCTTTTTGGTTACGGTAAGCGGCGGCATGGGCGAAAAAATTCCGCCCTGCGCGGCGCCGTCAAGTGCGGAAAGCATTTCGGCGAAAATTTTATCGTAAACCTGTTTTTTGGAATTGACGAATTTTTCCGCAAAGGAAATAACCTCGCTTTTAAGTGCGGAAAGCTTATCGTTGATAAGCGCGGAATATTCGGCGCAAACGCGTTCAAAGCCCCGTTCCGTGTACAGCTCTAAAACGCCGTCCAAAAGCGCGGTATATCTTGCTGAAATGCGAAGCTTTTCATACCCTTCCAGAATGAGCGCGCGCAGAGAATTGTCGCTGCGCTTTTTCCTGTAACAAGCCAAAAGCCGCAAAAAGTATTCGTTTTCTTCAGCGTAATATTTTTCGAAAAGGTTATCCAAGGCGCGGCGTTTATATTCCTTTGCCTGCGCGTCGTCCGCGGAAATTATATCAAAACTACCGTCGATTCCCGCGCAGTAAAAGTAAGTACGCAGCAGTCTTGCACAG
Organism: uncultured Clostridia bacterium; assembly: GCA_947175515.1. GTDB lineage: Bacteria > Bacillota > Clostridia > Christensenellales > Borkfalkiaceae > Coproplasma. The sequence continues at coordinate 4,471 of CAMWNA010000065.1, forward strand.
AACGCGTGTATGGTGGAAATATTCGCGCCGGAAATTTTTGAAAGCTGAATTTTTAAGCGCGTGCGCGTTTCCGCGTCGGCTTCCGCCATACGCGAAATTACCGCCGAGCGCAGCTTTTCCTTCATCTGCGCAGCCGCTTTTTTTGTAAACGTCACAGCAAGCACGTTATCAAGATCAACGCCGCTTGCAATCGCCGCAACCAGCTTTTCAATCATTACGAAGGTTTTTCCGCTACCTGCGGAAGCCGAAACTATCGCCTTGCCGTTTACCTCTATCGCGGCGCGCTGTTCGTCAGTAAGCTTTATCATTCGTCACCCCTAACCTTTCTTACTACCTTTGCAATACCGCCGCACTTGACGCTTTTTTCCGTGCGCTCCTCGCCGTCATAACCCAATGCAAAGCCGCAGCTTCCGCCTGCTTTGCAGTACTTGCACGCGTCCTCCGCAGGCGATGGAGCAACGTTGCCTTCAAGCATTTCCTTCGCGCCCTGACGCGAAACTAGAAGCGAATACTGCAAAAAGTCCGCAAACACGTCCGCAGTCATTGCCTTGTCGCTTCTGCCTCCGCCGAGATACGCGTCGAAGTACGCGCTCTTTTCGCCTTTGTTTAAAGTGGTATCGGAAACGCTTACCACGTCGTCGCTGCCGTCCATAAAGCCCTGTAGCCTGAACACACCGTCGGCTTGGCTCTTATACTCAACCGAAGCGGGGAAGTAATACGCGCCGACTGCGCGTCTGCCGACGGAAGTCGCCGTAAGATACAGCGGCAGCTGCAGCTTCAAACCCATATAGTACTTGGTAACGGAAGCGTCCGCCGTACCCGTTTTATAATCGATGACGCGCACCATATCCCCGAACGAGTCCACCCTGTCTATGCGCCCGAAAAGCTTTAAATCGCCGCCAAGCGGAATTTCGCACTTACATTCCGAGCTTTCTATCGTAAACTTTGAATTTGCAAGCTGTTCGAACGTACCAGCGCCTATTTCGCCGGCTTCGGCTATAAACTCGGCCGCGGCGTACTCGCCGCTCTTTGACGAGGTAAGCGAAGAATACGGAGGCGACTTCAAAAGCCCTTCGGCAATTTCAGTTGCGCGGATTTTAGCGGCTTGCGTATCCTTTAAGTCCTTAAACTCGGGTGCAAGGCTCTGCAATACCGCGTGAATAAAGTTGCCCGTATCGACGGGACGCATTGCGCCCTCCTCGCGTTCCTGTAATCTTAAGCCCTGCTGAATGAAATTGCGGTAGGGGCAGGAAAAGTAAGTTTCAAGCGTGGTCGGGGTAATAGAATTGTAGCTTACGAAAAGCTGCCTGCCGTCCTTTATCTGCGGCTTCACGGGGGGGCGCAACGCCTCGTCCGCTTCGGCTTTGAAGCCCTTTTCTTCAAGCACGGAGTAAACCGAGGAAAGCGCCGCGCCGTCCGTAACCGACAAAAGCCGTTTGAGAGCGGGCACTTTTTCACTGCAATAGTAAGGAAGCGCCCTGTTGGTTTTTTCCAGCCGCTTCAGATTCAAGGGCTTTAACGGCGCACCCGAAGGCGTTTTAATCGCCGCGCAGACGTATGATATAATTTCGCTTGCGGTGTTCTCCTCCCCGTCCGAACGCACGGGATAACTTAAATAAAGCTCGCGCCTGAACGCGCAGATATTTAAAGCCGTAAGCTCGCGGCGGCGCATATTCACCTGATAAATTTTGGGGGATATCTCAAGGTTGACCTTTTCAAGCGCGGCAATTTCCCTATCGCACAGAAGGGACGTATCTGAGCTGGTGCAGGGAACGTCGCCGGTCAGCCGCGCCGCAAAAACAACGTTGCTGCCGGTGTTGGCGGTTGCCGCCACGTCGCCGACGAACACCGCGTCCGCCTTGGGAGGTATCAACGAAATTTCCGCCGCGCCGAAGCCGCTTTTCAAAATTTTGATGAACTCTTTAAGCGGCATTTTCGCGCCGCCGGTTATCGATTCTGCTTCGGCTATAACGCTTAAAACCGCGTCGTAAACCCTGCCGCTGAATTCAGCTTCGGCGGGATATTCGTCCTTGAATTTTTCGGCGGCGTCCTTTAACTTCTGTTCCACGCCGAAATCTTTCAATAATTTTTTAAGTCCCGAGCAAACGCTTTGCGTGTTTCCGCTTGCAGGCAGAAATTTAAGTCCGCGCAAAAACGTTTGCCGCACGCTTTGTACGGCTTCAAATGAAAAGTTTAAATTTTTAAGTATAACTTCGTCGGGTTCGCGCTTTATGCCGCCGCGGAAAAGCGCAAGCCGCAAGGCGTAATTCCTGTACTCGTCCTTGTCCTCCGCGCTTGCCGGAAACATAGGCGAAGCTATTACCCCGTCGACGTCGGCAAAGGTACAGCCGGAAGCCGCGCAGCTTAAATAGCCGGTTATAAAGCTTGCCACGTGGTGTTCGGAAAGCGCGTGCCGCCTGTCCGCATAATAGGGTATGCGGTACTGCGAAAACACGCGCCTGAGCTCGCGCTCCGCCCCTCCGACGTCGGGGAGCATAACAGAAATATTTGCGTAGCGTTCGTTGCCGTCAAGCACGAATTTTTTTATGCTTGCGGCAATAAATTCAAGTTCCTCTTCACCGTCCGCCGCCTCGAAAATATGCACGTTCGCACTGCTTAAGGTATTTTCCTTATAAAAGCTTTCGGGGTTAAAAAGGCTCTTTCTTAAAATTTCCGATTCGGGGGAAAGCTCGACCGCGAAGCTTTCCCTGCGCGCTCCGCCGAACTCGTTTGCCGCGCCCTCGAAAACCGCCAAAGCTTCATTGACGTAAATTTCTTCTCCGCCGCCTATAAACAGTCCATAAACGCTTTCCGCCGCGCCAAACGCCGCGCGCACGCAGTCCGCAGACGAACGCGTGAACGACTGAAAGCCGAGAAACACCACGTCGCTGCCCTTAATTTTTTCACTTGCGCATATAACTTCGGGTAGCTTCCTTAAATAAGCGTTTCTGTCGATTTTTCCGCTTTCTTCAAGATACTTGTCGTATGCGGAATATATCAGCGCTACGTCGTGAAGCTTGCTTTCCAAAAGCCCTTCCGCCGCGGCTTTCTTCGCGTCGTCTGCGGAAATTTTCGACGAATACAAAAGCGCTATGGTATCGTAAACCGCGCCTGCCGCGGCCGCAGCCGAAAGCTTGTTGAAAAGCTTCAGGTCCTTTTTATTTTCCTCTATAATTCTCCGTATAGCCATAGCCGAGCCTTGGCTCGTCAAAACGTTTGCCGCCCTTCCGCGCTCCGAGGATAAAAAGCGTGCAAAAGTATAAACGCTTGCAGAAAACGTGCCGCCAACAGCCGCGCAGACGGTACGCTCGGCGGCAAGGGTAAGCCTGTCCTCACAGAAAATTACCGTGTGTTTACCTTTTTCACGGTTTGCGGATATTATTTTTTTCAGCCCTTCCAGCGCGGAGCTTACGGCAGGGCAGCACACAGCCTTTATCATAGTTACATTATAGCACACGGGCGGCTTAAATTTAATGATTTTTAGCGGAAAAGTTTTTACAATTATAAAATTATGTGTTATAATACCCCTGTTAAGGAGCTTATATGAAGAAATTAACGGGAATAGCCGCTACGGTGCTTGCGGCAGGAATGGCGGTAACTCTTGCAGGGTGCGGCGGCTGCGGCGGATGCAGCGGCTGCAACTCAAAAACGGTTAACAACGCGCTAACTAATTCCAACTGGTTTACGGGCACGGGCTTTAAAGGCATACAGCCCTTCTTTATCGTTGACGAAAACCACCCCGAATACACAAAAGAAATTATAACCTACGACGTTACCTTCGATAACTCGAAGGCGTACAATAAATCGTATTCCCTTGATTATAAGGACGGCAAATTCACGACGGGATTTTACGCCACTGAGTACGACTGGAACGCAAGCAGTGTCCCTGAAAAATACAGGGCGGAAAAGACCGAAATTCTGTATTGTTATAAAACGCAGCTTAGCATAAGCGTTCAGTACAAAAAAGGCGATAACGCAACCGAGTGGTTTAACGACAGCGTGACCACAGAATGTTACTTCCGCGCGGCGGCGTACAGTCTGCAACCCGTATACAGCAGGCGCGAAGTTGTAAGTACTTCGCCCAAGAATTATACTGCGGACAAGCTTGAAAACGCTTACGAAAAATTGAACTGCATTTACGAAAATTATTACAACTATAACTTCACCGAAGTAACCAGCTATTGCACGGAAGAAGGCAAGGAGCAGACCGAAAAGGTATTCGGTAAACTGAACAAGCGCGACAATACCGTTTTTGATAACGCCTCCCTGTATATCGCGGTGAGAAGTATGAAGCTTTCTTCAAGCTTTTCACAGTATATTGATTTATTCTCGGACGTATCGGGCGGAGTTTCCACCTGCAGGGTTTACGGTTCTGAGGACGGCATTGAAGAAAAGGAGCTTTCAAAAATTTCCGAGGCGCTTGCAGACGCTAAGCTTTACAGCTTCCCCGTAGACGACGAGGGCAATCCCAAGAAGAACGAGGGTATTGCAACCGTTGCAATGAAGCTTGAAAACGCAGGCGGCGATTTCAGCGGAGCGGCGCACACCGTCTGGTATGCGGCTATACAGAACGCAAATAACAACACCGCACGCACGACTATGCTTAAAATGTCAGTGCCGATAAGCTACGAGCTTGGAACTTTAAATTACTCGTTAAACACGGTTGAAAGCACTATCTGGAACGGTTAAATATTTTTAATTTCAAACGCGCCGCGTACAAAAAGTCTGCGGCGCGTTTATTTTTTATTTTACTAAATTATTAAGCTCTGTACTTTACGGCTATGCGCTTATTTTACGCGGCAGGTGCGCGGACGAATTCGTCCGCGCACCGCTCCTCTTTCCACATCTATTTACAATCTGGCTTTTACTTCCCTTCGAAGGTATCGTAGAAGCCGTCGATATCGAACAGCCTGCCGTCGTCGCTTCTTA
>CAMWNA010000066.1 GCA_947175515.1 uncultured Clostridia bacterium
CGGCAGGCTGTTCGATATCGACGGCTTCTACGATACCTTCGACGGTAACAAATAATGGCTAGACAGAAGCGGAACGCATTAGCGCTCCGCTTCTAAGTTATATCCAAAATAAAAAGAGAACGAAAATCTCGTCCTCTTTTTTTGGTGCACCGACTTACCGCAAAAACGAACATGGTAATATACAAGGTAAACAGATGGGAATTGTATTGCGCGGTGGAATTGCCGCTGTCGGACTACAAACTGTATGGCAAGCAATTAGTTGCGCGGTGATTGTTCACGGCTTGCAAGGGCTATCATAGCGGTTTTATAGATACGCTTTGACAGCCTTTTTGCTTGCACTTTATCAGGCGGTAATTCGGCATATATGTTTTTACTTTTATCGTCAAAGTAGATAACGCTTATTCCAAGCGGTATTGTTTTTTTTCATATTTGAAACTCCTTAAATTTTTGATAACCCAACCCAAGCTCATCCAGACAGGCTTTCCCATTCCGAAAAGGTTGCGACGCGCGACGCAGTGCCATTAGGGTAATAGTTATCCTAATGGCAGTATTTATCAAAATCACCCTAAAATGTGTTACACGTTACGGGGTGGCGTGGTAATACTAATATTAGATAGTATAATCGCACAATTCCTTTTTCAAGCGGTTGCGTATTGTTTTCATACGTTGCGATATGGCGGTGTGCGATACGCCCGTTTGACTTGATATTTGTCGCATAGTCAATTCCTCGTAATAGAATTTATGCACCAATTCGCGCCGCTTGTCCGACAGCGTTAATAACGCTTTATGTACGCGCTCTATGTTTTCGCACCGTATGATTATAGCAAGCGTATCGGCGGACTTGTCCTCAAAATCTATTCCGTTTTCAATTAAGTAGTTCAAAGAGGTATGCCGCCTAGTTTCTCGCCAATGGTTGCGTTTTTCCATTTGTACGAGTTGTAAGTGTATCAAATATAATTCGTCCGTGACCTCTATTTCATTTGTAGTGCCGTCAACAAATTTATATTTTATTACTTGCATATAGAAAGCCTCCAACTATAAGCACGGCGACGGCATTTTGGAAAGGTTTTTTAGATAATTTCTTAAAAACAAAAAAGCCCGACAAACTTTCAGACTTTATAAGCCTTGAAAATATGTCGGGTTTTACTCTTTCATAGAGAGCCTTAACACCTTTAACAAATGCCAGCCGTAAACGTGCGTGCGCTTACTGCCCTATAAAGTTGTGAGAGTGTAGGCATTTTATGAGGTGTTATATAAAACAAAAGAATTGAGTGTGCCATTTCAGCTCCCGAAAATAAATTTATTGTTTTACTTTAGTACACGCAATTCTTTATTTGCTATAAAGTTTTATTCGGTTGTTATGCTTTGTCAGATAGCATTTTTAATATTGTGATTTCGTCGCCCTTGATTATTATTCGTAGTTTTAATTTACATTTCGGGCAAAGTATTTCCACATTTGAGCCGTCACCAGCCTTAAATAATTTATACCCGCATTCGGGGCAAACGGTGTAGTAGGTCATACGCTTTCCCTTATTATAAATTTTAGAACAAGAATGATTAAAGGTAAATACATCATATACATAGCAAGCCTTTGCCATAAGCCAGTCAAAGCAAGTACCGTATTTTCAAATGTGGGCTTATCGCTCATAACAAATAAAGTAAACGCAACTAAACTCAAAATAAATGAAACAATGCTAATTATGCCAACAATGTTTGCTTTTGTTCTTAACTGTATTATTCCAAGTAATAAAGGAACAACGAGTAACGCCATAAAACCAATAACAGAGCCTATACCGTGAATTATCATAGAAGCCGTTTTTTCGTTAGCGTTCTTATTAACAGGGAAAATACCCGATATAATTTCACAACCTAAACCATATAAAATGAATAACACCCCAATGGCGATACACAAACCTTTGTACTGTTCACCATAATAATAAAACAAAACATATCCAAATAAGATAAAAATGCACCCGGATATAATTGTCCATACATTATATAGAACTCTTAATGGACTTGTCCTTGCCCCTAAAACGCTCATAACCGTAGTTAAGTGATTATAGCCTTTATACGGTATTGCTACTAAAAAAGGCAAAATTATATCTGCTACTAAAACAATTAAAATGATTATACTTAAAACTTGCATTTTTATTTTCATTTCAACTCTGATTATATAGTTTCAACACTTTTTAAGATTTCTTCAACACCAATAATTTCAGCCTTAACTATTTCTTTCATTCTTTTCGTGTTGGCAATAGCATACGGCGGAATATTACGTTCATTAAATTTAATTATTTCTTTGTTAATACCCTCAAAATAATGCTGCAAGTATTTTAATCTTTCCGCCAACATTGTTTCTATTTCGTCCGTTTCAAATATGTTTATAAATGTTGCGGCAATCGAAAATAGAGTTGTATCATAATCAAAACGACAACATATTTGTCTTATGGTATCTTTTAACTTTTCTAATCCCAACGGCGTAATAGTATAAACGGTTTTGTCGGGCATATTGCCACTCTTTTCTTTTGTGCCAAGTATATAATTGCTTTTCTCTAAATTTTTCAGTGTTATATAGACAGTTGAATTGCCAATATAAAACCAAAATTTTGTATTCATTAAATCAAGTTTCTTTATTATTCCATAGGGATTGATAGACTCATTTGATATAATACCTAACAACATTGTAGCGGGTTTCGATAAAATTTTCATAAATACTCCATATATAAAGTAGTTTCAATATAAAGTATAATCAAAAACGCTTTTAATGTCAATTATTTTATGTTAAAATTGAATAGGTTTTGTTATTCGTTTGTGCTTACCGTCTGGGAACGGAATACGCCGCCTTGCCAAATTGTAAAGGGCGACGATTTATCTCCCGTTAGGCATAAAACCGTCGTTTGCTTCGCAAATAAACCATTGACAATTTGTCTGCGACGGCATTTTTCGCTGGTTAAGACGGTAAGCACCAAAGCGAACAACAAAATTTTTAAGCCGCAGTCCGCACACACGCAGACGGCGCAAAGGAGCAACACACTATGAAAAACGCAGTAATCTATGCACGTTTCAGTTAACACGCACAGAACGAGCAATCTATTGAGGGGCAGTTAGCCGAATGTTACGCTTTTGCAGAGCGTAGCAACCTGCAAATCACGCACGAATACATAGACCGCGCCTTAACGGGTACTACGGACAAATGCCCCGAATTTCTGCAAATGATAGAGGACAGTAAGCGCAAAGGCTTTCAATATGTGCTTGTCTATCAGTTAGACCGTTTCGCCCGTAACCGCTACGACAGCGCAACCTATAAGGCAAAGCTCAAAAAGAACGGCGTGCGTGTGCTGTCTGCAAAGGAAAATATCACGGACGACGCAAGCGGTATTTTAATCGAGGGCGTACTTGAAAGTATGGCGGAATACTATTCGGCGGAGCTGTCGCAAAAGGTTAAGCGCGGTATAGCCTTGTCGGCATCAAAATGTAAATACTTTGGCGGTACGGTTGCGCTCGGTTATAAAATCGACAATGAAAAGAATTATATCATAGACGAAGAAACCGCGCCCATCGTCCGCAAAATGTTTGAAATGCTTGCTACGGGCAACACATACGCCGACATAGCGCGCTATCTGAACGAGCGTGGAATAAAGACCGCGACGGGCGGCAAATGGGGCAAGAATAGTTTTCAATGGCTATTCAGCAACCGCAAGTATTTAGGCATTTACACCTTTCAAGGCACAGAGATAAAAGGCGGCGTTCCGCAGATAATCGACGAACAACTATTTGAGGATGTGCAAGCAGTTTTGCGCAAATATGCGCAAGCTCCGTCGCGTGGGAAAGCGATTGAAGAATACATATTGTCAGACAAACTTATATGCGGACTTTGCGGGCATAAAATGACGGGCGTAAGCGGCACAAGCCGCAACAAAACAATGCACAACTACTATAAATGCGTTGGTGCGGTAAAATGCGGTTGCCGTAAACGTGCAGTCCGCAAACAGTTTATTGAGGACGAAATAATAACCGCCCTTGTAGGCGACGGCACAGAGCGAAACCCGCACGGCGTTTTGACTGATGAATTTATAGATATGCTTGCCGCAGAAACCTACTTGCTGATACAAGCCGAACGCAACGACAGCGAGATAAAACGCATTGATGGTATTATTGCAGACAATCAAACGGCAATCAATAATCTTATGCAAGCCCTTATGCACGGCAAGATTGCAAACACTATTTTAGCGCAAATCGAAAAGTTAGAGAATGAGAACGCCGAACTAAACGACACGATAGAGAGCGAAAAAGCGTTACAAATCAACTACACATACAACGATATTCGCAAGTGGTTGGAGCATTTCAGAACGCTTGACTATTCCAAGACGAGAAACCGCAAGGCATTGATTGACACGTTCATTTATCGGGTATTGCTTTACGACGATAAAATGAAAGTGATATTCAATTTGAAAGGCGGGCAAAAGAACGAATTGCTTTTGAACTTGATTTTCCCCGATTATCCCGACGGCAACGGCGGCGCAAGCGAAAACAGCGCAAAAGAAAAAGAAACCGAAAAATCGGTTTCTCTATCTGGGTGTTCGTATACCCCTGTTATGGTGCCGCTGATCGGGGTCGAACCGATACGGTATCGCTACCACTGGATTTTGAGTCCAGCGCGTCTGCCAATTCCACCACAGCGGCTAACTACTTAATTATATAATATAAGGGCGTAAAAATCAAGTGATTTCAATGTTTTTTGAAAATAAATTGATTTTACATTAAATAAGTGGTAGAATGTAATTGTATGGAAAAACTTGTTTTAATTGACGGTAACAGCCTGCTCAACAGGGCGTATTATGCTACACCGATTTTCACAACCCGAAGCGGTATGCCCACCAATGCAATTTTCGGTTTTGTAAAATTGCTTTTCAAAATTCTTGACGATATTAAGCCCGAATATCTGATAGTTGCATTCGATTTAAAGGCGCCTACGTTCAGACACAAACTTTATGTCGATTATAAAGCAAATCGTAAAGGAATGCCTGACGATCTTGGCGCACAAGTGGAGCCTTTAAAGAATCTGCTAAATACAATGAAAGTCGCTACATGCGCAAAAGAAGGTTTGGAGGCCGACGACATAATAGGCACGCTATCTAAAAAGTTCGACGTGCATAGTTATATTTACACGGGTGACAGAGACAGTTTCCAACTCGTTGATGAGAAGACCGACGTTCATTATACTAAAAAGGGAGTTTCAGACCTTCAGAAGTTAAATATTGACAACTTTAAAACCGAAATCGGGATAGAACCTAAACAAATTATTGACCTTAAATCGCTTATGGGCGATAAATCGGATAATATTCAAGGCGTTGCCGGAATAGGTGAAAAAATAGCACACGATCTACTTGCGCGCTATCAATCTCTTGACGGTGTATACGAACATATTGACGAGTTAAAAGGGCAGCTAAAGGATAAGCTTACAAATAATAAAGAAATGGCTTATCTTTCCTATAAGCTTGCAACAATTGACCGTAATTGCGATTTGGATATTGATCTGGAAAATTGTAAAGCGCCAAAAAAATATAATGCGGACGTTAAAAAACAGTTTACTGATTTTGAATTTAAAAGTCTTTTGGGTCTTGATATTTTTGAAGGCGACGTTTCAAGCGTGCACGAGAATATTATCTATCCGGAAAAAATAAATTGCACTTCTTATGAAGAAGCGATTCAAGCGTTTGAAGGCTGCACCGAATTTACTGCATTTTTTGAAAAAGAAAGTTTTGCACAAATTTATGCTGACGGCAAGCTTTATAATTTTAGAATAGCGGAAAATCTCATTGATGAGGGAATTAGCACAGACGGGCTTACAGGCGTATTAAATCTTGTTTTTGCAAATACAAACAACCGAGTAGTTGTTTTCGGTTGTAAACCGCTTATGCATCTTTTGAAATCATTAGGTATAGATTTCAAATGTAGCTTCGATGACGTTTCGCTTGAAAAATACCTGTGCGATTATACAGCAGCGAACTTTGATTTAAAGCAATTATGTGAATACTATTCCTACGATAATGATTACCCTGCATTTGCTATTTATGCATTACACAATAAATACCGAATTAAGCTTGAATCGGAGGAAATGCTACACCTTTACAATGATATTGAAAAACCGCTGTTGACCGTTTTATATGAAATGGAAGCTTTAGGAGTAAAAATCAGCATAGATATGTTGAACGAACTTTCTAAACGGTACGACGAGCAAATTGCGGAATATAAGCGTAAAATATTCGAAGGCTGTGGCTGTGAATTCAATTTGAATTCGCCAGCGCAATTAGGTCAAGTTTTATATGAAAAACTTGGATTAACCGAAATTAGAAAGAAAAAGACAGGTAAATTCGTAACTAGCGCAGAAGTTTTGGAAAAACTCACAGACAAGGAACCCATAGTCGGTTACGTGCTTAAATTCAGACAATACCAAAAGCTTTATTCAACTTATCTTGAAGGCTTCAGACCGCTTATTGAAAAGGGCTCAGATATAGTTCGGACAACGTATAACCAAACTACTACGGCAACCGGCAGGCTTTCAAGCGCAAATCCTAATCTCCAAAATATTCCCATACGAGAGAATGAAGGGCGCGAACTTAGAAAACTGTTTGTTCCGCGCAACGGTAATATGTTTATTGATGCAGATTATTCACAGATTGAACTACGCCTGCTTGCACATTTTTCAGGCTGTAAGGAATTAATTTCAGCTTACAAGCAAGGTATAGATATCCATACCGTTACTGCATCGCAGGTGTTCGGCGTGCCTGTTGAAGAGGTAACCGAAAAAATGCGCAGAGACGCAAAAGCAGTAAACTTCGGGATTATTTATGGAATGAGTGAATACGGACTTTCGCGTAATCTTGATATCTCCGTCGCAACCGCACATGACTATATTGGAAAGTACTTCGCCAGCTATAGCGCCGTAAAAGATTATATGAATCAAAACGTTGCGTTTGCGAGAAAACACGGATACGTTTCGACCCTTGCGGGCAGAAAACGGTATATACCTGAAATAAATTCTGCAAATTATAATTTAAAGCAGTTCGGTGAGCGTGCCGCAATGAATATGCCGCTGCAGGGTTCAAGTGCGGATATAATTAAAATTGCAATGATAAACGTGTACAACGCATTGAAGAAAAACAATTTAAAAACCAAACTGATTTTACAGGTTCATGACGAGCTTGTTTTAGAAGCTCCTGAAAATGAAGCAGAACAGGCGGCGGAAATTTTGAAATACGAAATGGAAAACGCCGTTCAGTTAAAAGTTCCGCTTACAGTTGAAGTTCACAGCGGCAGGAATTGGTACGATGCAAAATAACGTCAAGGTTGCAATAACCGGAGGGATAGGCAGCGGAAAATCCACTGTATGCGAAATTATAAATGAATTAGGGTATCCGGTCATTTCCTGCGACGAAATTTATAAAGCCCTTTTAAAAAATACTGATTTTTTGAAGATTATCGCTTCTGAATTCGGCAAGGATGTTCTAATAGACGGGAAACTTGATAAAGCAAGGCTTTCTTCTATTGTATTTTCAAATGACGCTAAATTGAAAAAACTAAATGACATTACTCATCCGGAGATTATGAAAAACCTCTTTAATCAAGCGGAAGAGTATAAAATATGTTTTTGTGAAGTTCCTCTTTTATTTGAAGGCGGTTATGAAAAAGATTTTGAAGAGGTTATAGTTGTTTTAAGAGATGAACGCGATAGAATTGCCGGCGTCGTTCAAAGAGATAATTTAAGCATAGAGTCCATTAAAAAAAGAATGTACCATCAAATTGACTACGAAAGCAGAGATTTTGCGCAGTACTATGTCATACATAATGACAATGACTTTAGTGCTTTGAGTAAAAACACACAAGAAACAATTATTGATATAATAAGCAAATATGAATTATTGTGAAGTCCAGAAAATAGCAAAGCAAACAATGACCTTTATTACATCACAAATAAAGGTTGGTATGAGCTTATTGGAATTACGGCAGCTTGCCGAAAGCAAAATGAATAAACTTGGTGCAACTTCATTTTGGTATTGGGATATTGGCGCCTTTGTGTTTTCTGGTGAAGAAACAACGTTGTCAGTATCAGGCAAGCATTATCAGACGGCGGACAAGCTTATTAATGCAGACGATATAATAACAGTTGACTTAAGCCCGCAAGTTAACGAATTTTGGGGAGATTACGCAAGGACCATTATCGTTGAAAACGGCGTTGTTATAAACGATATAATTAAAATAAGCAATCCCGAATGGAAAAGCGGATTGCTTATGGAAGATAAGTTGCACAGTGAATTACTGTCATTTGCCAAGCCTGAAACAACTTTTGAAGAATTGTATTTTCATATGAATGAATTTATAGTTTCTAACGGTTATATAAATTTAGACTTTATGGGGAATTTAGGTCATTCCATAGTAACGAAAAAAGACGATAGAATTTATATAGAGAAAGGCAACAATGCGACTCTTGGAAGCGTTAAATATTTTACATTTGAACCGCATATCGCCGTTATTGGCTCAAAGTTTGGTTTTAAAAAAGAAAACATCTATCATTTCAAAAATAGCAAGTTGACAGAAATATAATGAGTATTAAAGTAATTACGATTTGCGGCAGTATGCGGTTTTCAAATCAAATGATAAGAGCTGCAACAGAGCTTGAAACAGATAAAGGTTATTGCGTAATTCAACCTGCTTACAATTTTGACGATAAAGTGTTAAGCGATACTGAAATGCAAAATATTAAAAATGTTCACTATAAAAAAATCGATATATCCGATGTCATTTTTGTTGTAAACGTTGGCGGATATATCAGTAAATCAGTTGCACAAGAAATTGAATACGCTAAAAGTATTAATAAAGAAATTTTATATTTGGAATAATTCATTTTAGATTACTTTTGATAAAATCAAAATAA
>CAMWNA010000067.1 GCA_947175515.1 uncultured Clostridia bacterium
TGCCCGTGTTCATGCTCTTCATCGTGGTGGTGACAGCAATGTCCGTGACCGTGTTCGTGTTCGAGCTTTTCAAGCTCGCCTTCAAGGGTGTTCGAGTGTTCCATTGCCGCCAAAATTTCCTTACCGTCAAGCTCGTTCCAAGGGGTGGTTACTACCGTAGCTTCAGCGTTGTGTCCGCGCACGAGCTCGACTGCGCCGTTCAGCTTGTCCGCTCCGGCAACGTCCGCATGGCTGAAAATTATACACGAAGCCGTTTCAATCTGGTCGTTGAAAAATTCGCCGAAGTTGCGCATATAGGTTTTGCACTTAGCCGCGTCCACCACTGCTGCGTGCGCGTTGATTTCACAGTCCGCAAGGTGAGCGCTTTCGACCGCGCGGATAACGTCCGAAAGCTTGCCCACGCCGGACGGTTCTATTAAAATTCGGTCGGGCTTATATTCCGAGTAAACCTTTTTAAGCGCTTCGGCAAAGTCGCCGACAAGCGAACAGCAAATACAGCCCGAATTTAATTCGTTAACCTGTATGCCGGCCTCGGCAAGGAAACCGCCGTCCACTCCGATTTCGCCAAATTCGTTTTCAATTAAAACCAGCTTTTCGCCTGCGTACGCTTCCTTGATAAGCTTTTTTATCAGCGTGGTCTTGCCCGCGCCGAGGAAGCCCGAAAAAATATCGATTTTTGTCATAGTAATTCTCCGTAAACTTTTTTTATTATTTTATATCCTTTTTCAATTAAAGTCAATCGCTTTGCCGCAACACGGAAAGGGCGCGGACGGAAATTCCGTCCGCGCCCGTTATCAAGCAATAGAAAATTATCTGCCCAGCCAGCCGCCGTCAACCGCAAGCGTAAAGCCGTTGACGTAGTCCGAAGCCGACGAAGCAAGGAACACCGCCGCGCCCTCTAAATCTTCGGGCGTGCCCCAGCGTCCCGCCGGTATTCTTGCAAGTATATCTGCGCTGCGTTCACCGTCCTGCCGCAACGCCTCCGTGTTGTTGGTTGCCATATATCCGGGGGCTATGCCGTTTACGTTAATGCCGTACTTTGCCCACTCGTTGGCAAGCGTCATCGTAATTCCGCGGATAGCCGACTTGGAAGCCGTGTAAGACGGAACGCGTATTCCGCCCTGATAGGAAAGCATCGAAGCGATGTTTATGATTTTACCGCCCGACTTCTGTGCTACAAAACGCTTTGCTACCGCCTGAGTTAAAAAGAATACTGTTTTTAAGTTGACGTTCAAAACCGTATCCCAGTTTTCTTCGGAAAATTCAAGCGAGTCCTCACGCTTTATTACGCCGGCGTTGTTAACGAGGATATCCACCCTGCCGAATTTTTTTACCGTTTCTTCGACAATCGAAGGAATTACGTTGACCGTGCTTAAGTCCGCAATGACGTTATGAAAGCTTGCGCCAAGCATTTCCTCAGTTTCCGTGCTGGGTCTTCTGGAAACGCCGACAACCTTTGCACCTGCTTCAACGTAGGCCTTGCATATGCCCTGCCCAAGCCCCGTATTGCTGCCCGTCACGATTGCCACTTTGCCTTTAAGGCTGAATTTGTCAAGTATCATTTTTTCTCCCTTTCATATAAAATTTTATTGTTTTTTACTAAAAAATATTTTACAGCTTTACCGTTCCGCCTGCGCCTATCTTATATGTTCTGCCGCGAACGTCTAACCACAAATCTGTATGCGAGGGGTTGTATACCAATTCGCCGTCGGCTGAATAAACCAAGCCTTCATACGCCTTCACGTACCCGTAGATTTCCGCGCCCGTTGCGTACCATATATCGTTGCGGTTCGATACGCGTTCTGCAAAATCTTCGATTGCGTTCCAGTTGCCGTTATCGTCAAATTCGTAGCTGTGCCCCCAAACGTAATAAAGCAGCGGTCCGCGCTTTTTAAATTCCGCGTTCGGGTCGGCGGATAAAAACTTTTCAGTCAGTTCTTCAAATACTTCTTCAGTGTGGTGACAGGTGGGGTTCAATTCCAACCAGTCCACGGGAAGCTCAAAACCGTGCGTGCTTTTGGTGGTCCTTGCGTAAATTACGCCCAAAGCCGCCAGCATATCCTTGACCTTCTGGTTAAAATCGCCGTAAGCGTACGCCATTCCGCGCACGATTTTATTATAAGTCCTTTCAAGATAATTTCTGTTATCGAGTATTTCCGAAGCCGCTTCCGAAAGGGGAACCTTGCTTAAAAATATATGCTTGTCGCCGTGCAAAGCAATTTCCTGTCCGCAGTCTTTATAGGCATTCAACGCTTCCGCCTCAGACATAGTGCCGTGCTTACCCTCGCCGTAAAGGGGGTTGTTCAAGTTGAACGCGCCCTTTAATCCGTATCGGCTGAAAAGCTTTAAAAGCCGCTTATCGGCGGAAACCCCGTCGTCGTAGCTTAAAGTAAGCGCCTTTGCCCTGCCTTCGGGAAAGCGCATAAATTTTTCCTTGTACATTTGCTTAAACATCCGATTCACCGCCTTTTCCGTCCGGATTACCGCAGGGATATGCCTTGCCTAACGCCTCCGCAACCGCATCCTCTGCAATGCGCTCCGGTTCGCCGAAGTCGGGACCGTTTAACAGCCCCGAAGATTTTTTCCATTTTCCGGAAACAAGCCTTGCGCCGAAAAGCAAACCGCGCAAGCCCCAGTCCGCAACCATACCTATCCAAAGCCCAATCGCGCCCAAGTGCGCGCCGACCCAGTCGCAGGTTAAAATATAGCACAACCCCACGCGCATTAGAAGCATTGAGAATACCGCCGCAACCATTACGAACTTCATATCGGAATTGGCTTTTAAAACCGCAGGCAGTCCGAAGGACAGCGGATAAGTGACGAACTGCAGTGAAAGGC
Source organism: uncultured Clostridia bacterium (assembly GCA_947175515.1). GTDB lineage: Bacteria > Bacillota > Clostridia > Christensenellales > Borkfalkiaceae > Coproplasma. Next base: position 2,839 of record CAMWNA010000067.1, read on the forward strand.
ATAGCACCAAACATTTCCACGCAATACCGCGCGCCTCGCCGGAAATATCGTAGAAGTTTAAAAGCACGGGCGAAAGCGCGAACGTTACCGCTACGCAGCATGCGTTGCCGACGTAAGATATGGCAAGCATCTTCTTTATATAGTACTTTACCTGACCTATATTGCCCGTTCCGACCGCCTGACCTATTACGGTTAAAATGGAGGTGTTTATGCCGTTACCGACGATTGAGCTTATAGTATTCACGTTATAAGCTACGGAATTTGCCGAAGCTTCGTAATTTGTAAACAGCGCGTCGCCCGCGCCGTTGAAGCCGACGAAAACGTTGTAGCTTTCAATCTGAATGAAAACCAGCACCAGAATTTTGCCGAGCTGGAACAACGCGTTTTCTATTCCGCTGGGAACGCCGAGCCTTAAAATATCCTTAAGCTGTTTGCCGTTGAAACGGAACTTTTCGAATATTTTTATCCTTACGAGATTTGACTTCCTCGTCATCAGATACACAGTAAACGCCGCCGGAAAAATTCTTGCAAGCAGCGTGCCGAGCGCAACGCCTGCGATGCCGAGCTTAAAGCCGAAAATAAACAGCGCGTTGAAAGCAATATTCAAAAAGAAGCTTATTATGCCTGAAAGCATTGTGTTCATGCTTTTGCGCTGTGCGCGGAGAAGCGCGGCGCACGCATTGAAAACCGCAAGAAAAGGATACGAGCAAGCGGTTATGTAAAAATAAGTGCTGGCATAGCTGAACGTGTTTCCGTCAATCTTACGGAAGAACAGCTTTATTATTGGATTATTAAGCCCTAAACACAGCGCGGACACCGCTACGGAAGCAAGCAGCATTAAAACTACCAACTGCTTTGCGCCGCTGTTTGCGTCCTCATGCTTGCCTGCGCCCAAGTGCTGGGAAATCATTATCGCGCCGCCCACGCCGAACGCGGAAAACAACTGTATCAAAAGACTTGAAATCTGGTCTATATTGGTTATCGCCGTAACGTAATGGTCGCCCGCCATCGGGTCCTTTAAAAGCACTGCGGCGGTTGCCGCATGCGTGACCATAAGCCCGTCAATCATCCCAAGCGACATGGAAAGCGCGGATTCTATACAAATGGGTATAATTAAATACGCCAAAGCTTTTGCCGTGAAAAGCGTATATTTAGGTTGTGATTTTACCTTCTGCATATTTCCGCCTCGATTAAGTTTAAACATTGTATTACTTTCGCGCGGAAAAGTAAAGTGAAAAGACTTATATATTATTTATCCGAAACTCTTTTATCTGTACGGGTCACCTTAAAGTATTTAAAAGTGGCATATCCCTTGCTTTCCTTGTCGGAACGCGCGTAAACGCCCATTCTCGCACCAGTCCATACCGCAGGGCTTGCAACAAACTTATGCGTGAACGCGCTTCCTCCCGAAGTGAACTTAAAGGTCAGTTTATGCCTGTCCTCATACTTTACTGAAATATGGAACTTAACGTACTCGTCCGCATAGGGCTGACTTCTTGCAATAGTTTCATCCTCGCTTCCGCCTATATTGCCCTTTCTTATCTCAAAAAAGTTCTGCCCGTTGCGGCGAACCACGCAGGTATAGAAATATTCGTTGCCGAATACGACGAAGCCCGCTTCGTCGCCGTCGTTCAATAAGTGAAGTCGGCATTTAGCCGTTACCGAAAAATTCAAGTACGGTAGCTTTTGCAAAAACATATGGGGAAGATAGCCGAGTGTACCGCCGCCGTAATATGCGCAGTTGAGCCTTAGCCCGTACTTCATTTCATACAGACCCTCCGCACGGTTCGCAGGGCTTTGCCATATCAAAGAAAGCTTTTCGCTTTTGAAATCGTCGTTAGCGTCCAGCGCATATCCCGTCCTTATATCCACCGGATATTCGCCGCCGGACACGGGAGTGCCTGCAAGATTTGCGTCCGAAACAAGTCCGCACAGCGGCCAGTCGTTTACCCATACCGCAGGCTGAAGATGCACCACCCTGCCGTAAGCGCCCATATCCTGAAAATGCATGAACGCCCACTCCTCTCCGCTATCGTCCAAATCAATAAGCGCGCCTTGGTGGGGACCGTTAATATCAGTGTCGCCCTGCATTAAAATAATTTTGCTTTCATAAGGTCCGTAAATATTTTTTGAGCGCAGTGCAACCTGCCAGCCGGACTTTACTCCGCCCGCGGGCGCAAGCACGTAATAGTAGCCGTTCCTGCGGTAGAACTTGGGTCCTTCTATCGTTGGCGCGGTATCGTGACCGTCGAATATAATTTTATAGCTGCGCTCGGCGCAGGTTAAGTTCTCATCCGCCTCGAATACACCGATCTGCGAATTATATCCCGTGCGGCTTTTTGCAAAAGCGAACGCAACGTAGCACTTTCCGTCCGCCCAAACAGGGCAGGGGTCTATAACCCCCGTCACGTTTAAAAGGGGTCTCAGCGGCGACCACCTGCCGTATATGTCGTCGGTTTCGGCAACGTATATCCCTTCGTCGGGGAATGGAATAAGGCAGTAAAATTTGCCGTTATGGAACCTCAGCGAAGGCGCCCACGCACCGTCGCCGTGGCACACCTTGGAAAACCTTTCAAAGGGCAGCTCGTCCGCGACGTAGCCTATAAGCTCCCACTCAACAAGATTTTTGGAATGAAGCACGGGAATTGCCGGCACGTAATTGAAGCTGGAAGTAACCATATAAAAATCACTGCCGACGCGTATAACGTCGGGGTCGGGATAGTCCGAAGGTATTACGGGATTTTCGTATTGCATAAGTCTTTCTCCGTTGTGATACCGCGGCATATCCGCCGCGCTTTTAATATTTACCGATATTTTAACACTTACGCAAAATCTTTTCAAGGCTTTACGGGTAAATTTTTCAAAATAAAGGGGCGTGGGAAATTCCGCACCCCTTTAACAGTTATATATTTAATCGTCGTCCTCGCCGCTGATGTCTCCGTAGTCTATCGCTTCACCGTTGTTAAGGTTGATGCAGCTTGCTTCGTAAACCGCACAGCCGTGTTCGTTTACGTAACTTGCAAAGCTAACCTTTACGGGAGTCATAACTCCGTCCAAATTGCAGTAAACGATATGCTCTTCCCTTTCGGCTTTAAGGTTATAAACCGAACCGTCCGCGCACACAATTTCCGCACAGCCTTTATTGAGGTAATCTCCTTCGATTTCAAGCACGCTGTCAAATGCTTTGCGCCTGTCATCATAATCCACTATCCTACCGTTTTCTTCGGTTATATCTATGTAACTATCGGTTAAGTAACCGTTAACCGTCTGATAGTATCTCGTTTCCGTTTCGCTCAAAGGCTCGGCAATATATCCGCTTGCAAGCTCTTCGCGCAGATATTCCAAATCAACGTTCTGCTTTATTGAGAAAGTACTTGCCGAAGCGCTGTCACTTACAACAGTAATTTCACCCCTGCCGAAAACTGTGTATTTTTTAGCATTGTCCCACGCCCATATTATTGCGCCTTTACCTTTAGAAGCAGCTTCGTATACGGTATAGCCTTCTGATAATTTAGTAAAAAACTTATTTGTGAATTTCCTCGCCGAAGAAAAAGAAACTTCTTTTTGGAATCCAACGGAAGCATATGCTCCGCTTACTACTGCATATCTGGCAATACATAATGAATTTGAATCATCTTCTTTGGCAGATTCGCAAGACGAAAACATTGCTACACGCGTAGAACTCATATTAAGTCTTGTATTAGTTGATAAATCCCCTGTACAAACTTTGTTTTTCATAAAGCAAATTCCATTACTTGCGCCATGTCCGCTAAAAAACACAATTTCACTGTTAAAAGCAGTTAGTCCTCTCTCATTAATTTTAAATGCTTCTGAATATGAAGCATTTTCATACTTTACAGTTTCATATAAGTTTTTAAATTTATCATAAGGCGTATTTAAATCTTTTGCAGTACTATCCCCGTCTTGATCTATTACGCTAAACATTGAAAACCTTTGCTTTCTGATTTGTATAGTCGTGCTACCGGACATGCCTGCTCTATAAAGCTTTAACTCGATTTTGATTTGTCTGCCCTGTTCAGCCTTAAACCAAATTCTTGCATTGTCGTCAGTATATCTGCCTCCGTTTATTATTTCACCTGCAGGGATATTACTTACTCTTAATTTAGTATCTTGGGTGCCAAAAGTTTCTACTACGTAGTGTTGATTAGAATTGGGAGTAAAATAAAATATTTTAACTTCATTAGCATTAATAGTAACAGCTCTTTTTTCATTTAAATTTAATACTGCCGTTTCTGCCGAAGCAACAAATGTGTTTGCTCCAAAAGCAATCATCAAGATGATGAAACTTAGTAAAAAAGATAGTGCCACAACCAACTTTTTTGTTTTCATAAGAAAACCTCCTTAATGTAAAATTTTTTAATAAGCAATAAGTTTTATTATTTATTTTTAGTCACCGTTTGGTTTAATGCCAAATAAAATTAAAAGGCTACCATCGTTACCGTCTTTAATGCGAAACCTTACAATTTTTATGCGATTCCCATTTTCCCAAATAGTCAAACTGCGAGACGAAAATCTATATATCTTGCCATTAGTATAAATATCAAAATAATAGGACGTTTTACATTTGTAAGCAATATATTCAGGTATGACTTTTATATTTTTAACGTAATAAACAAATAAATCTATTTTATCCAAATCAAGATATACGGTTTCTGAAAATTCTCCGTCTTCATTTTCTCCGTGCAAAACATAGTGAACTATTACGGCATCAACGGCGTCTGCGTCCAAATCAATATATTTCGAAAGCCTGCGCGGATAAAACATTCCCAATAAAACAGCCCCAATAGCAATAATCACAGATAAAATTACGGACATAGCAATTAAAAGCTTGGTGCGGAGCGAAAGCTTTTTGTCCTTTTGTATTTCCAGAATTGCGATTTCCTTATCGCTTACTAACTCGTCGATAGTTACGCCGAACTCTGCCGCAATATACTGTAATGAAGCCACGCTCGGAAAACCGCGCCCCTGCTCCCATTTGGCTACCGCGCTGCGGCTTACGAATATCCTTTGCGCCAACTCCTGCTGGGACAGCGACTTTTCTTCCCTCATTCGTTTTAACTTATCTGCAAACGTTTCCATAATTTTCCTCCTGCGGATATATGGTACCATATATCCGCGCAACAATCAATACAGACAATAAAAACTGCGCGATACTTTTAGTATCTCTCTTAAATTAAGGTTGTCCGCCGTTTATTATTTCTCCTGAAGGAATATTACTAACTTTAAGTCGTGTAGCATTCTTACCCGTAGTTTCTACGATGTAATGCATCGACGCATCAGGTGTATGATAAAAAGTTAAAGTTTCTCCTGCTTGTAATTTAACTCTTTTATCTTCATTAAGCTTTAAAGTGTCTGCCTGAGCATAAGCCGCAAAAGATTTCGGACTTAAAATTACAAAAAGTAAAATGATGGCTATTACAGTAAGAAATGTTGCCATAAGTTTTTTTATTCTCATAAGAAGCCCCCTTGTATAATAAATTTTATCATATTAACGTTTAAATTAAGTACTTTAAATCGACATCAAACAATATAAGCAAGTCGCTTTCACTTCCGGAATAAATATGATATAATACGTTTTTAACTTGTTTGCCTTTTTCCCATACTATAATTTTCATAAAACTTATTTCATACAACTTTTCGCCGCTTTTTATACAGTAGGAATACTTAGAATCCAGTTTCTTTGGGATATATTCCGGTACTATTTTGATATTTTTAACATAGTACATAAACAGTCCGATTTTTTCTTCATCAAGCGAAACGTTCACTTCGCCGTTTTTAAAATATTTTAGATAAACTTCGTCAACACTTTCTACTTCAACATCAATATACCCCGAAAGCCTGCGCGGATAAAACATTCCCAATAAAACAGCCCCAATAGCAATAATC
>CAMWNA010000068.1 GCA_947175515.1 uncultured Clostridia bacterium
CTACTTGCCAAAACCGATTTCCCTTTCACACCCCTATGCAGTTGCCAAACTTCGGAAAACCGAAATTTGTTTATTCCGCTTTAGCTCAGTCGGTAGAGCATTCGGCTGTTAACCGAAGTGTCGTAGGTTCAAGTCCTACAAGCGGAGCCATTCCGGTGACGATAGCAACGAGGGCCCACCTGTTCCCATACCGAACACAGAAGTTAAGCTCGTTTACGCCCGATGTACTTGCCTTTTAAGGCCGGGAGATAAGGTAGTTGCCGGATTTCAATTAAAACGCCCGATTTTTGTTAAAAATCGGGCGTTTTTCTGTACTTTTTAGCAATTTAAGCAATGCTAACTTAGCCCGATATTTAGTTGTTTTTAATGGAAATTTGACTTGTTTGCGTGTACTTAGTGCTTTTCACATTTGTGGACTAAAGTACACTTTTTTTATGCAAAGTGCGCCGAGAGAATGTCCTACAAACTCGTTTCTTGCAACGTCGGCTACTCCACATTCCTGACAGCGCGTATAAAACGTTGTTCTCAAATCATACAGCTTGTGTTTAGGAAATATCTTGTTGAACCTGTCACGCATTATACGAAGCGAAGAGAATTGTATTTCGTCCACGCCGCCTAAATAAGGTTTAAGCATAGGAGTAATGGGAATTTTCTTATATTCAACTTTTCCGTTTTTCCTTTTGCTGTTAATAGCAACTATGAAGTTGCCGTCTAACTTCGCTGTTTCGTATTCATTAGGCCGCATTCCCGTGTACAAAGCCATTGCAAACATTAAATGTTGCGGCGTTCCTGCCGTTGCGCTTAAAAGGAGTTTTTCTTCTTCCTTAGATAACGCACTGCCGTGTTGCTGTTCGTGTTTTGTATGGAATACCATATCCAAAGGATTGCTATGTATAATGTTGTGCTTGACCGCCGCTTTGAAAATCATATTCAAAAGGGAGTGAACGTCATCAGCAGTCTTGCCTTTACCTTGTTCGTCTAATCTGTCTAATAAGTCTTGACAGATTTTCGGCGTGATGCGTTTAATCGGTATATTACCGAAATGCGGGTGAAGGTGGTTTTTATACTGGTTCAATCCTACACGTAAAGTTTCCGATGTTACTTTCCTTTTGTAAAAGTTTTCAAAGTAGTATTCCGAAAAACCGTCAAACGTCGAGGGTACGGAAGGGGCTTTTAAATCCCCATAGACTTCTACTTCGTGAACTCGTTTTATGAATTTTTGCTTTGCGACATCAAGGTTGTTGGACGACACGTTGACTTTCAGCTTATTTATTTGACAACGGATTTCATAGTTCCAATTTTTCTTTCCGCTTCTCCGTCTGTGAACGTGTGCCGTGATGCCTTGACATCTGAAATCTTTTCTGAATTTTCTGGGCATTTTTAATATCTCCTGTTCGGGGAAAATTAAAATTTCCGAATAATTCATACTTTCTGTTGTCTTTGTTTGTTCCATGTTACCGACGGTAGCCGTAAGTTCTTTAACTTTATACAGCGTAATCGAATCCGTTGCCGCTTTTAAAACTGTTTTCCTCCTTCTTTTTAACTGTGCGTAAAATGCCACCACAGTTTTTTATTAAATTCAAGCGTTTGATTAAATTTATTTGCTCCAACCGTTATTATTTTGTCGGATAGGAGTAGTAGCTGTACTGCCTTCCTTTCCGCGTTGTAAGCCGTATTTCTTACCTACGGCTTCGTGGAATTCCGTTTGCAAAGATAATTTTTCTTATCAAATAAGTCTTTTGAACAAAGCTTTCCGTTTACAATAGGAACGATATTTAAATGAAGATGAGGGGTGGTTTCATCCACGTGGACAACTGCTGAAATAATGTTTTCTTTGCCGTACTTTTCAGCAAAGAACATTGTACAGTCGTGAAAGAATTCCCATTGTTCCTGTATCGGTAGCCGTTCAAAGAACTCTTTATCAGAACCCAATACAAACGAGTTCATATAGATAGCGTCGCTTCTTAACTTTCTTGACAGCGTTAGCATTGACAACCGTTCATGTATAAACTCTATGTAGCCTTTTTTCGGTTTAATTGTGTGATAATTGTATTCTGTGCGTTCGGAGTTTATCTGCGGATTGATTGCTTTGTAATTCTCGTCTCTTTCGTTTTCTTCCTCGACAGGGCTTACTTCCTACCGTTTATATTTTTCCATATGGCAAATTAAATAGCTTGTGCCCTGCGGGGCTTTTTTCACTGTAATTTTAACTGCTGTTCATTGAAAATGACCTCCTTTGTACTGATTGAGTGATACTCTCTCAATTTAGCATTATTCAAAAGTAACTATGATATATACTGTCATAGTCAAAAAATTTCTTCGTATTTTGTCATAAATTTTTACGTGTTAATCTAAAGATTTGTACCACATGCTAAGTTTTTTAACCGTACTTAACTTCATAGTTAAACAGTACGGGTTTCAAGGTGCGCGTAATCATTTGTTGTTATGCATTTTTCGGCAGCAAATCAACCTGTTTCGGCAAATTGCAAGACATTATTAAAATGATTAGCTATAATGATTTTGGGAATATTTACGCTTGGAGGGTAGCCTATGCTAAGCATTGCTGTCGTGGAGGATACAAAAGAAGATACGGTTTTATTGTGCGATATACTGAATCGCTATCAGGACGAAACGGGACAACCTGTAAAAGTTTCGACTTTTGCAAGCGCCGAAGAATTTTTATACGATTACCGTCCCGTCTACGACGTAATTTTTATGGATATAATGTTGCCTTCGTCCAACGGAATGGCTGCGGCAGAAAAACTTAGGCAAATCGACAGCGAAGTGGCAATAATTTTCGTAACGGACATGCGGCAATTTGCGATACAGGGCTATAAGGTTAACGCTATGGATTATTTTATTAAGCCGGCGTCCTATTTCGACGTAAAATTGAGGCTGGATAAAATTAATCTGTTAAAACAGCTGTCGTTGCCCGCGGTGGTAATTCATATGCCAGGACAAAGTAATATAGCTATGTCGTCGGATGATATTTATTATATCGAAGTTATGAATAAAGAGCTGACGTATCACACCCGCAAGGGAAATTATTCAACGAGAAGCTTCGGTTTGCGTAAGCTTGAACAAAAGCTGTCGGATAACGGTTTTTGCAGATGCAGTTCAAGCTATCTCGTAAACTTAAAATGGTGCAGAGAGTTACACGGCAATGAAATAACGGTTGGAAACGATATTTTAAAAATCAGCAGAGGCATGAAGACGGATTTCGTTACCAGACTTTCCGAAACGTTTACCCATTTAAAGACGAAGGGGGACGGGCAATGATAAGCAGACTTTTAGGTTCGTTCAGCTATGTAGCGGCTGTGTATTGCGGTATGCTTTTGGTGGGCTGGAAGCTGCCGCGCCGTAAATTGTTTTGGCTCAGGGCTGTTGCAGGGCTAATAGTTTGCTGGGCGGTAAGGCTTGGGCTTGTGTTGCTTGTCGGCGAAATTCATGTGGGGATAACTTTAAACAGGTTTCTTTTGGGCACAACTTTTTTATTTATATTCGTGCTTTGTATGGCGTGTACATTTTTCTGTTACCGTTGCAATATATGGGCGGTTCTTTTTTGCGGAATTACGGGCTACTGCATGCAGTTCGTAACGTATAAAGTTTACGAATTTATCCCGCTTTTTATATTCAATCCCGATAAAGTAGTGGAAACTGTTCTCTTGGTTGTAATAACGGCGGCGCTTTATGCTGTTTTTTGGGCGGTTGTTTTAAGAAAAACAGATTACAGAGGAATATACAACAAGCATATTCCACAATTTATGGTCGCCATTTCAATAGTGCTTTTAACAAATTATTTGCATGTTTTTGCAGGGATTGCCATACTTCGCGTCGGTTCGGCAGAAATTTTAACCTATTATTATATTCTGGCGATGTTGGCGGCGGCGTTTGCCGTGTTTATAGAATTCGGTATTCTGGGCAAAAATAACGAAAGTAACGAAAAAATAATCTTAAAACAACTTTTAAGCCAGCAAAGAGAGCAGTTCCTCTCTGAAAAGCAGAACATAGAACTTGTCAATATTCGTTGCCATGACGTTCGCCACCAGTTAAGAGAACTTCAATCGGGTATCGCCCCCGAAGCAATGGACAAAATTATGCAGGCAATAAACATTTACGATACGAAAGCCGAAACGGGCAACGAAGCTCTTTCGATTGCGCTTGCAAAATACGGGCTATACTGCGCCCAGAACGGGGTAAGGCTTACTTATATGGTAGACGGAACGCGTTTAAACTTTATCCCCCCTTATGAGCTGTATTCATTGTTCGGGAACGCAATAGAAAACGCCGTTCACGCGGCGGAAGAACTCGAAGAGGATAAAAGAGTTATAAGTATAAGCGGAAACGTTTACGGTAACTTTATGAACATAAGCATAACCAATTATTTTGACGGAAAATTGGACATGGATGGGGATTTGCCTACGAACCGCGCCGAAAATCACGGTTTTGGCATAAAAAGTATTAAAATGATTGCGGAAAAGTACGGCGGCAGAATAAACGTGCAGACGTCAAACGATTTGTTTATGCTGAACATATTTATCCCGTTGCAGAATTCGGCCGAATAAACGCCTGTTTCGGCAAAAATATTGAAATAAAATTTAATACGTGATTTAATCAGACTGTCGCATTTCGGCAGTCTTTTTTATGTCGGTTTGCAAATGTAAAATTAATAAAAATAAAATAACGGAGGAAAACATGGGAAAAAAATTGTTGCACAAAAAAGCACTATGGCGCGGATTGGCATTCGGTTCTGCAATGCTGCTGGGCGTGTCTATAGGCGCTTCACAGGTCATGGAAACTTGGAGGGGCGAACTGGACGGATTTTTCGGTACGCACAGCAAAGTGACCGTGACCACGGATGACGGTACGCTTTGGACGGCTTATACTCCCGACGAAGAGTATCTCACGGCGGACGGAAAGGGCAATTCCGCTGCGCTTGTAAAAGCGCACAAGGACCTGAACGAAAGGCTGTCTGAAGAAGGCTCGGTGTTGCTTAAAAATGAGGGCGCGCTCCCTATGAAGGGTTCGAAGAAGGTTACTTTACTCGGTATCCGCAGCGAAGTTATACTTGCCGGTTCCGGCATGGGCGTAACGGCAAACGCTGGGCAGGTAGTACAGCTTGCCGACGCGCTTAAAGAAAGAGGCTTTGACGTCAACCCCACGATGCAGACGGTTTACAGCACTTTAAACAAAACAAAAAAACTCACCAATAACGACAGGGCAAGCACTAAGTTCGACCCTAAAGAGCCTTCGCTGGAAGAAATTTCGGCAACCGACGTAAACTATCAGGACAGCTTTGACGAATACGCGGACGCGGCAATCGTCGTTGTTGGCAGACCCAGTTCCGAAATGGGCGACTATGCGCCCAGTACGGACGGCGTAGTTGCGGGTACGGGCGCGGATACGGCAATGGCGCTTACCACTAACGAAAAGGATATTATCAACCTTGCAACGCAAAAATTTAACAAGGTAATAGTGCTCGTCAACACCAACTCCGCAATGGAAATAGACGAGCTTAAGCGCAACGATAAAATTCAGGGTATTTTGTGGGTAGGTCATCCCGGTTGCTACGGCGTTTACGGCATTGCCGACTTGCTTAGCGGCGCCGCAACTCCTTCGGGACACCTCTACGATTTATACGCGGCGGACAGCTTGTCTTCGCCCGCTATGCAGAACATGGGCGATTTTGCTTACGCAAATCCTGCTTCGGATTTCACCCGTACGCCTACGAACGGCAGCAACAACAAATATCTTATTGAGGCCGAGGGCATTTATACGGGTTATAAATATTACGAAACCCGTTATGAGGACGTAGTGTTAAATCAGGGCAACGCCGCTTCGACAGCGAAGGGGGCTTTTGCGTCGAAGAGTGACAAGTGGGATTATTCGCAAGAAGTATCTTACGGATTCGGTTACGGACTGTCTTATACTACCTTTACACAGACTATAGATAAAGTAACGTTTAACCAGTCGGCGCACGATTGGACTGCCGACGTAACGGTTACGGTTACGAATACCGGCTCCGTTAAAGCAAAAGACGTAATTCAGGTTTACGGTCAGGCTCCGTATATTGCGGGCGGCGTGGAAAAAGCGTCAATACAGCTGCTTAACTTCATCAAGACGGACGAACTTGAGCCGAACGTGCCCGCAAAGTATACCGTTACGGTCGACATGCAAAATCTTGCAAGCTGGGACAGCGACGCGTTAGACGGCAAAGGCTCTTACATACTCGACGAAGGCAATTATTACTTTGCCGTAGGCAACGGCGCGCACGAGGCGCTGAACAACGTGCTTGCTAAGAAGGGCAAGACGGTTGAGGACGGCATGGACGCCAACGGCGACGCTAAAAAAGTATACGAGTTTAATTACGATTATGCCGGCGGAACCGTGGATGCAAGCACCTTTAACGTATCAAAGGCGGGTACGCAGGTTGCAAACGCGCTTGAAACGGCAGACTGGAACTATTGGAAGTCGGGTGAAGTTACTTATCTTTCAAGAAGCAACTGGACGGGGACGTGGCCAAAAACATACACGAATATGACCGCAAACGAGGCGATGTTAAAGGAAATAAACGGTCACGTTTACGAGTTCGATACCGAAAGCGACGTTTCCTCGATTTTATACGGGCAGGAAGGCGACCTTAAATTTGCACAGATGAAGGGACTTGACTACGACGACGAATTGTGGAATAAGCTTTTAAACCAGCTTGACCTTAAAGAGGCTGTCAACTTTATTCTTCACGGCAACAGAGAGCTTCTCGCAATGGAATCTATAGGCTTTGTTGCGGGAAGATACACCGAAAACGGTCCCAACGGAATCGGCGGCAGAGGCTTCGGTTCTATAAGCTATAATAACTTCGGCGAAAATACTCCCGAATGGCTGATACCTGCTACGGACGAAAACGCTAAATTTGCAATGAACGTTTTCCCTTCCGCTCCCGTGGTTGCTTCAACCTTCAATCCCGACCTTGCTTATGAACAAGGCAGACTTATCGGCAACGACGCCGTATTTGTGGGCTTACCAATCTTATGGGCTCCCGGCATGAATACCCACCGCCACCCTTATAACGGACGTAGCGGCGAATACTACTCCGAAGACGCCGTTCTGCTTGGCGTAATGGGCATGGAATTTGCTGTCGGCGCTTTGGATAAAGGACTTATTGCTGCGCCCAAGCACTATGCGTTCAACGACCAGGAAGCTAACAGAACAGGAGTTGCGCCCTATATGACCGAACAAAAGGCAAGGGAAGGCGAGCTGCGCGGTTATCAGATAGCTTTCGAAGCTACGAAGTACGACAAGCTGCGCGACTCGGACGTAGGAATGCTTGGCGTAATGACCTCTTTCTCGAAAATCGGGCCTACCGAGGTTACGTGCAGCAAGGGAATGATTCAGGATATTCTTCGCGGCGAATGGGGCTTTAACGGATACATAGTTTCCGATATGAACGACGACGCCGATTTGCTTACCGAAGGACTAGTTGCAGGACTCAGCAGCTATGACGCAACTTATACCCTCGGAAGCAACAACAAAATTCCCACGGAAGAAATTCTTGAAACATATAAAAAGGACGCAACCGTTTTGCAGGCTATTAAAGACGCGGTGCATCACGATTTGTACGTGCTTGCAAACAGCAACTATATGAACAGCGTAAATACTTCGTCATATTCCAAAGAAGTAATAGTAAGCTGGCGCGCCGCTTATATTTCCGCAATTGCAGTTACGGCGGCGTTAACTCTTACAACTGCGGCGTTGTGGACGGTTTCAGTTATTAAAACGCGTAAGGAGGAAGCATAATGTTGAATTTTATTAAAAAACAAGGTATTGCCGCTTATGTAGCCGTCGGGTCGGCGCTCGTTACTTTTATCGCTATGATACTTGCCGTCGTAAGCTCGGGCGTGCGCGGCTACTCCGTACAGGGTATTGCATGGGTAATCGTATGTTCGATATTAACTGTGGCGCTGGTTGCGGTTTCAATATTTCTTGCAAACAAATTCGGCGATAAGTTTTTCACTCATTTTGGGCTGTTCGTTTCCATGATACTGTGCTGCGTATGCGGCTTTATAGTCATTCAATCGCGTGCGGAGCTGGTCGGTACTCTTTGGATAACCGCGCTCGACTCGGTAAATCCTTTGGCGGTTTCGGCAATGAACTCCGGCGCAGGTAGCTTCTTCATGTACTTTATTGCAATGATAGGTTTTGTGGTAAGCGGCTGTTTTGGATTGACGGTAAACGAAAAGACGAATAATTAATATATTTAATTTAATCATCGTTTTTTTCTCCTTGTGGCTACGGGTTAAACTCCGTAGCCTTTTTTGTATAATGAAAACTCCCGGATAGTCTGGGGGTTCAAAATGAAACAAAAAATACAAAATATTGAGAAAATATCTCAACTAGATGTTGATTTTTTAATTTTTGGTGCTTAATAAAAGTGGAAGGATAAAAGAGAGGAAAAAATATGCTATTCAAATGAAAGGAAATTCCAAAATCTATACGCATACGGTAGTAGAGAAGGCTTACAACCTTTGTAAAATTTTATGAATGAAGAGATAGAGAAAACTATTTTACGCATTATCCAAGATTATTGTTAAAAAAATAGATTGAGAATTTAGTTCAGGAATTTTATTTAACTATTACATCTGCTATTGGCAAGTTATATATTAGAGATAATTTAACCCAGAAACAAAGCTTTGGCATGGTATTGAAT
>CAMWNA010000069.1 GCA_947175515.1 uncultured Clostridia bacterium
GCTTGGGCGTGCAATATAGCACGCCCAAGCCGTTTTTTTATTTTATAACGAAAGCTTCCGCACGCTTATTTTCGCTCTCTTCTTCCGAAAGGAAACAAGCTTAATTATAAAGCCCGACGAGAATACTATAATGCTTACCAGCCAGCCGAAAGCAGCCTGCGCCCATAACGGATAACCGGAATATTTGCCGCCTTCGATAAAAATCAATCGGTATACCGCCCAAGCAGTTAAAAAAGTCAACACGGCGGGACAAAGAAATTTCAGCGAAAAGCTAAAAGCTTTGGCAGGCATTTTCGCTCGGCGCGTATAGCGGTTTATTTCGCCGACAAGCCCGTTCTCCTTTGCCTTTCTGCCGAGCAATATGCACTCGGCTATGCCCAAAAACAGAATATTGAAATAGTTAGCAAAATGGTCGGCAATATCCAGAGCGGTTTCGGCTACGGGCGTTGAAAAAATTGCGCACACCGCCGCGCCGATAAGCGCAATCGCCCCGACCAGCTTTTTTTTGCTTAAGTTGAATTTTTCGGCAAGAGGATTTGCCGCCGCTTCCGCCATTGAAACGGCCGACTGCGTCGCCATCATCGCCAGCGATAAGTAGAACAGTACCCCGACGGCTGCATTTAAAGCGGAGACAGGGCTGAATTTCGTTATAGCCACGGGGTAAATTATAAACGCCGTAACAATGCCCGACTGCGAAATCTGCCCCTGCATGCCGCAGCCGTAAAGCGTTGTGAAAAGCACCACGGACGAGAGAACGGAAACGAAAAAGTCAGCAGCCGCGATTATTAAGCTGTCGCGGAAAATATTCGTCCCCTCCGGCAGATATGCGCCGTACGCAGGCATTATCCCCACGAGAATCGACAGCGAAAAAAAGACCTGCCCCAACGCATTCAGCCACAGCTCCGCGCTTAAAAAGGCTTTGAAGTCGGGTATGAACAGGGCGCGCAGAGCTTCGCCGCTGTTGGTATATAAAAGTCCGCGCACCGCCATAAAAGTTAACAGCACCATAGGAATTATGACGGTGAACTTTGCCGTTTTGGAAAGCGACGCTGCTCCGCCGCGCAGGCAGAAGTACATTACCGCCCAGCCGACAATTCCGCAAACTAAAACGATTGGGGATATGCCGCCGCCATTTAAAACCTCACTGAAAAAATAGCCGCCGGATACGCCCTGCCCGACGCTTTGCCGCGCGGTGCAAACGGGTGCGATTTTTATAACCATTGCTATTATCCAGCCAAGAAGTCCCGCGTAAATTATAGCAACTATAAGCGAGTTAAAGCAGGACGCCCAGCCGAGCGGCTCCGCCTTTTTTGAAAGACTTGCCATACAATTGGGCGCGCCGCCGCGCACCTTCCTGCCGAGCGCGATTTCCGCATTTAAAATGGGCACGCCCATAACCACCAGCGCAATCATATACACGAACAAAAAAGTTCCGCCGCCGTACTTTGCGCACAGCCCAGGGAAGCGCAGCGCGTTGCCTAAGCCGACCGCCGCGCCTACGCTTGCCAAAATGAAACCGCCCCTTGTTTTAAACCTTTCCTGCGCCATATGCTTTAATATATTACGCAAAGCAACAAAATATTAAAGCCGTCCGCGCGATAAGCGCGGACGGCTTTTCAGACCGTGCGGAAGTCTTTAAATTTAACCCTGATAGTTTTTCACTTCGTCGGGTATAGTTACGGTCGTATTGCCGTAAACGTACTTTTCTACGGCTGTTTCCGAAGTTTCATAACCGTCACCTCTATACACCCTGTTTAACTTAAATTTGGCGATTTTACCGTCAATGAAATAATATTCTATATCCATAATTTCGCTATCGGATTCCCTATGGAGTTTATAGCCTTTAGACATTTCGTCAAATTTAAGGTCAGCGAAAGTCATAGGCTTTTCCTGATAACTAGCTGTTTCCTGTTCGGTCATTAAAAAGGCGTGGCACACTTCGCTTAACACGTCATCAAGTCCGGTTTCCGACATACCGTTTCCCATCAATACCTTACGAATACCTTCTGCGTCATCAATATACGACCATACTTTGCCGTTGGCATCTTCCCATTGGTAGCATTGCGTTATATATTTCTGTCCTCCGCCCGTCATCGTGCTGTACCAAGAGCAGGCTTTATTAAGCATATCGTATTTGGCGGTTGAATCTTGCTTATATTCAAATCCGTTCATTTTAATAGTGTAGTTCTGCTCCATAGTTACGTTCCAATCCGCAGGCACTTTGCAGTGACGATACTCCGACGATAACTCTACAAATTCATTCCATTGCTGTTCGGTTATAGCTTCGTAATTTTCGTTTTCTTCGTCAGAGTCTTTGCAGGCAGTTAAGCCTACTGCAAGCGTAACCGTTAAAAGCAGCGCAAGTAGCGTGGTAACAAATCTTTTCATACGTTTATCTCCTTAAAATAAAAAAGTGTGTTTCCAAACCGGAAACACACCCGCACGAGTATCTCCGATTTGTTACCACGCAAATAGAAGTATACTAATTTATATCGTTAGATTTAGCACACAAGAGATACACAATGCCAATAGGTATTGTGACTAAATTTAACGATAAATATTCTGTTTTGCGTGGTACAAACAGTATAGCATTTAAAGCGTATTAATGCAACCTTTTTATTAAAAAAATTCGCGGTGCGTTTTATAAAACGCACCGCAGGTAACAGCTGCTGAAATTTTAATTTAGTTTTTTAAGTTTTTCAAGATTGACCTTGGTATATACGAATGAGGCAACCACCGCACACAAAAGCAGAACTATTAAAACCGCAAAAACAATATAGCCTATCAGCCTTGCTTTATATTCAAGCTTTACACTTGCCGAAACTATCGCAAACAGCACGAAGGCTGCCGCCACTGCGGCTATTGCAAAAAATGCAATTTTTACGGCTTTCAAGCCGCGCTCCGCACGGTTTGCCAAAAGCTTTGCATATTCTTCCTTTTGCACGTCTACCATAATTCAACCTTCAAGCATACTTGATAATATCGCTAAGTTCGCCGCAACGTCGATATGG
Organism: uncultured Clostridia bacterium; assembly: GCA_947175515.1. GTDB lineage: Bacteria > Bacillota > Clostridia > Christensenellales > Borkfalkiaceae > Coproplasma. Next base: position 3,012 of record CAMWNA010000069.1, read on the forward strand.
CGAACGACGGCTTTTTCATCCGTTTTGATAAGCACGGGAGCAAAGTTTAAAATTGCCTTTACGCCGCATTTAACAAGCTTATCCGCAACCTCCTGCGCGTACTGCGCAGGAACGCAGATAACCGCAAGCTCGGCGTTTAAACGCCTTATCTTTTCCGCGGCTTCTTCCATTGCATAAACCTTTTTGCCGGCAATTTCCGTTCCCGATTTTTTAGGGTCGCTATCGAATGCGGCGACAATTTCAATGCCGTAGTTTTTAAAACCGCCGTAGCTTAACACCGCTTTACCAAGTGCGCCGACGCCGACCAATACTGCGCTGCGTTTTCCGTTACAGCCTAAATAATCTTCAAGCGCGGCAATAAGTTCGCTTTTAACGTAGCCGACGCGCGGTTTGCCTGCCGCCGAGGTGTAAGCCAAATCCTTTCTGACGAGGACTTCGCCCATACCCAAAGCCGCGGCTATACTGCCCGACGAAACGTAAGCTTCGCCGTCAGTCAAGCCCTTTAAATAGTTTAAATATACGGGCAGTCTTTGCAAAGAAATTACAGGTATATCCTTATTCATAATCAATCACCGAAAAGCAGCGCCGCCGCGCCGAGCGCGCCCGCCCTTGAGCCGAGCGTAGCCGTTTTCACCTCGACTGGTGCGTAAGCAGTGCCTCCGAAAAGCTCCTTGTTTAATAAATTCTGCAAAGGAATAGTAAGCCGTTCGCCCTGACCCGAAATTCCGCCGCCGAGCATTATGACCTGAGGGCGGAATATATTAGCCAAGTTCACAAGTCCGCAAGCCAAATATTTTACGTACCAGTCAACCACCTCGCGTGCGGAAACGTCGGTATCCATAAAGTCGAAAGCCGTTCGCCCCGTTACGCTTTCGGAAGTGCAGCTTGTCCACATTGCGGAGCCTGCGTCCTCCTCCATTGCCCACTTGGTTCTTTTAATAAGCGCGGTTGCGGAGGAATACGCTTCAAAACAGCCGCGCCGTCCGCAGGTACACCTGTTACCGCCGCGCTCTATAACCATATGCCCTATTTCCGCGCCTGCCGATTTATTGCCTTCGAACAGCTTGCCGCCTATTACTATTCCGCCGCCTACGCCCGTGCCGAGCGTTACTAAAATACTGTCCGAATAGTTTTTACCCGCGCCGAATTTGGCTTCGCCCAAAGCCGCCGCGTTTGCGTCGTTGGTAATTCTTACAGGGAGCTTGACGGTTTCCGCAACCGTCTTTGCAACGGGTACGGACTTTAAATTGAGATTGCCGGCAAAAACCACCGTGCCGTTTTCCGCGTCTATCATTCCGGCGCAGCCTATACCTATGCCCTTAAACTGAGTTTTGGGTTTGCCGACGGTGGAAATAAGCCGTTCGGCAAGTGTTGAAATTACTTCGGAAATTTTTTCACCCCTTAACGTAGGCGAGCTGTCCTCCGCAAGGCAAGTGCCTTTTCCGTCTATTACAATGCCCTTTACGGTAGTTCCGCCAACGTCTATCCCGATATATAGCGACATATTTTTCTCCCTGTCGTGTAGTTACGTAAATAGTATACACTTTAAAGCGCGAACTGTCAAGGTTAAATTTTTTACGGCGTTATTTATAAAAAGCGGTGCAAACGGTTTAAACCGTCCGCACCGCAAAGAGTCACCCTTTTAATTTGACTTACATTAAGTTTAACGCATAAAACAATAACGTTAAGCTTGAAAGCATCGGGCTTTATTTTGTGCCCGTAGAGCCGAAGCCGCCCGCGCCGCGAACAGTATCGGAAAGGGTTTCCGCTTCCGTAAACTTTGCCGTTATATACGGCGTAATAACCAGTTGGGCTATCCTTTCGCCCGCGCTTACAACCTGTTTTAACTGGGAATGGTTGTGCAGAGCAACCTTGACTTCGCCGCGGTAGTCGCAATCAACTACGCCCACCTTGTTTGCAGGGGCAAGTCCTTTCTTCGTTGCAAGTCCGCTTCTTGCATAGATAAGACCGGCATAGCCTACGGGGAGTTCCAAAGCAATGCCCGTAGGGATAACAACGGTTGTGTGCGGAGCGATTTCCACGTCCGCGTCCGTGCAGGCGTACAGGTCTGCGCCTGCCGCAAATTCGCTGCCGTAGGAAGGCACGGTAGCTTTGGAATTCAGCTTTTTAATGTTCACTTTCATTCGTATACTCCATATATATTTTTCAGATTTGTAAATACAAAATTTTTAGCTTAAGACCGTATAAACGGTTAAAAAACCGCTCCGCAGATTTACGTTTTTAAACCACTTTTTAAATCACGGTTTCCTCATCCCAAAGAACTACTTCATCCTGCTTTAAGGAAGGCTTTAAAAGAATTATTCTCTGATTGGACGAGCCGCGGAATAAAAGGTTTAAATCCTTTAACTCCTCAACGAATTTTCCGTCCACCAATACGTCAAGGCAGTTTAAAATTTTCAGCGCGGTATCGATGTTTACTTTCTTACCCGTAAGAATATCAGCCTCGTAGTCGTAGCCGGTAAAACACCAAAATGATTTTCTGGGATACTTACTCCTCAGCCTTATTAAAAACGGAGCGAGCGCTTCGGCGTTTTCGGGCTCGAACGGGTCGCCGCCGAGAAGAGTAAAGCCCTTGATATAGTCGGGCGCCATAGCTTCGATAATTTCGTCCTCGACTTCCTTAGTAAACGGCTCGCCGTAGCAAAAGTCCCACGTTTCGGGGTTAAAGCAGTTTTTGCAGTGATTGCGGCAGCCGCTTACGTACAGGGAAACGCGCACCCCCGGTCCGTTTGATATATCGTATTTTTTTATTTTCGCGTAGTTCAAATTTACACCTCTGCCGCCCGAAGGCGGCAAAATGCCGCCTTCGGGCGGCATTATTATTTAATAGCGACGGAAAACGCAAAAGCAGAGTTAATTTGCAGGTTAAGCGTTTTCTCGGCATTTACAATTCACGGAAAATTTATCCGTGAATTTTTTATAAATGTAATACTCTCGACTTTATTTCCTTGGTCTTGCCGACGTTCCAGAAATTTTCGCCCAGATATCCGCAGGTGCGGCGCGTAACGTTCATTTTGCGCTGGTCCTTATTGTGGCAGACGGGGCATTCCCATTCGTTGTCGTCGTTTATGATAATTTCTCCGTCAAATCCGCAAACGTGGCAGTAGTCGGATTTGGTGTTGAATTCCGCGTACTGGATATTGTCGTAAATGTATTTTACAACGTCCTCAAGCGCGGTTAAATTGTGGCGCATATTTGGAATTTCAACGTAGGAAATTGCGCCGCCGGAAGATATCTGCTGGAACCGGCTTTCAAACGTGAACTTTGAGAACGCGTCAATATTTTCGCGCACGTCAACGTGGTAGCTGTTGGTATAGTAGCCCTTATCGGTTACATCCTTTATTGTACCGAAACGCTTTTCGTCGATTCTTGCAAAGCGGTAGCAAAGCGATTCCGCGGGAGTGCCGTAAAGCCCGAAGCCCAAGCCCGTTTCCTTTTTCCATTTTTCGCAATGGTCGCGGAGCGATTTCATAACCTTAAGCGCAAATTCCGTGCCCTTCGGGTCGGTATGCGAAACACCTTTTACAAGCTTGGTTACCTCGTATAAGCCGATATAGCCGAGCGATATGGTCGAATATCCGTCAAGAAGGTATTTATCTATCTTTTCACCGGGCTGTAAGCGCGCAATCGCGCCGTACTGCCAGTGTACGGGGGAAACGTCGCTGGTAACGCCCATTAAAGCGTTGTGGCGGCACATCAAGGCTTCGTAGCAAAGCTTTAATCTTTCCTCTAAAATTTCCCAGAACTTCTTTTCGTCGCCCTTGGCAAGAATTCCGCACTGTGGAAGATTTATCGAAACTACGCCCTGATTGAACCTGCCCTCGAACTTGTAGTTGCCCTCTTCGTCCTTCCAAGGCGAAAGGAACGAGCGGCAGCCCATAGGCGAGAAAACGTTGCCTTCGTAATTTTCGCGCATTTTCTTCGCCGAAATATAATCGGGGTAAAGGCGTTTTGAGGAGCATTTTACCGCAAGCTTGGTTAAATAATCGTACTTACCGCCCTTTAAGCAATTATTTTCGTCCAGAACGTAAATAAGCTTGGGGAACGCAGGGGTAACGTAGATACCCTTCTCGTTCTTGATACCCTCGTAACGCTGTTTTAAAATTTCCTCGATAATCAAAGCGTTTTCTTCGATGTATTCGTCGCTTTCGTCAAGATACATAAAAAGCGTTACGAAAGGCGACTGACCGTTCGTGGTCATAAGCGTGTTAATCTGGTACTGAATAGTCTGAACGCCAGCTTTAAGCGATTCGCTGACGCGCATATCCACAATCTCTTTCTTTGCGCCGTCGTCAAGCCTGTCGCCGAATTTGTCGTCGCACTGCTTTCTGTACTTTTCGCGCGTGCGCCTTAAATACTTGCCGAGGTGCGCGATGTTGACGGACTGTCCGCCGTACTGAGACGACGCAACGGAAGCTATAATCTGCGTGGTAATGGTACACGCCGTCTGGAACGACTTGGGGCTTTCAATCATTTTTCCGTTTATAACGGTGCCCTTATCCAACATATCCTTAATATTAATAAGGCAGCAGTTAAATATGGGCTGCAAGAAGTAGTCCGCGTCGTGGAAATGAATTGCGCCGTCGTCATGAGCTTTGGAAATATGCTCGGGTAAAAGCATACGGCGCGTTAAATCTTTGGAAACTTCGCCGGCGATTAAATCACGCTGGGTAGAAGCCGTGCGCGCGTTTTTGTTGGAGTTCTCCTCCATTACGTCCTTATTGGAATTTTTGATAAGCGAAAGAATGCTCTCATCCGTGGTATTCGCCTTGCGTACGAGCGCGCGCTCGTAGCGGTAGAGAATGTAAGACTTCATAAGCTGATACTTCTGCATTTCCATCAGCTTTTCCTCTACCATATCCTGAATATCCTCGACGAGCAGCCTCGGTCTGTGACGGCTTGCAATGTCGTCGGCAATGGCGTTAATCTGCGCGTCGGTTACCCTGTCCTCGAAATCAACTGCCTCGTTAGCCTTTGATAAAGCCACTACAATCTTCTTTCTGTCGAACTCGCAAACCGTATTATCACGCTTTATAACTTTCATTTTTAAGCCCTCCGAATATCTTTCGTAAAAGTATGCTATGGACTCAGCATACCATACATTTTGTGCCGTGTCAATAGGTAAACCACAATATATTGTGGTTTACCGCCCTTTTTTAAGGCGGTGACGGTTTTTAGTATAGTATACCCCGTCAGCAAAAGTCAAGCCTTACGGCAAAAATTTTTTTATGAAAATTTTGAGCTGTAATTAACAGTTTTTAGCTTGTTTTTAACTGAAAATTTCTAACAGATAACATCGACGTTGTTAATTAAATACCGAAGCGAAGTAAATTCCGCTCCGGTATTTTGAAAAATTATGTGCGGCGCTTTGAAAGCGCCGCACCGTTCGTTTGAATACTAATTACTTATTTTCGTCGAAGGCGTCGTAGAAGCCGTCGATATCGAAAAGACCT
>CAMWNA010000070.1 GCA_947175515.1 uncultured Clostridia bacterium
ATGTTAAAATATAGAAGGAGTAAGAATGATAGGATAATAACATATGTTGAACATAAATAATAAACCTTGGGAAAAATTAAGGGCAAAAGATATTGTTGATTTTTTAAAAGTGCTTGAGGATGAAACATTCTTTTTCGAACTTAAATTAGATGACGTTAAGCCGGAACATTTTATTAAAGAAGTTTCGGCCTTTGCTAATACATATGGCGGATATATTGTTTTAGGGGTGGATAATAACAAGAATATAGTAGGTTGTTCAAAGTGGACAGAGCAAAGGATACATTCTGTTATACATGATTGTATTACTCCTACACCCAATTTTGATGTGAAGACATTCAACATTAATAAATGCAAAATATTTGTTGTTAAAATTGAAGAGGGAACTTTACCGCCTTACATAACTAATAAGGGACAAATACTGGAACGGATTTCATCGGGATCCTTTGTTGTTAACGATTCTGCAAAGTTATCTCAGATTTATTATAAACGAGAAGAACAATTAAAAAATACAGAATTGAAATTGACATTGGATCCTTTAAAACCTAACCAAATTATAGCGGACAACATATGCGCTTATCTGGATTACGGCTTTTCAAGTGTGTATTCAGAGCCAACGGCTCTGCAAAAAGGCATACAGAATTTTGATTTTCAACCTGTCTGTGATTTTTTAAATTCAAAAAATATGCCACATAGTGTTTCGCGTTTAGGTACTTCGATTCTTATTAGTTATGGTAATTTAGGCATTAATCCAATTATATTAAGTGCGGGTTTGCAAAATTTTATTGAAATAATGGCTGACGGCAGTGTTAAAGGCAGAATTATATTATTGACGTTTGGAATGTCTAATCCTGTAATGTCGGATATAAGTGCGCTTTTATTTGTTACCGATATTTATAAAAAAGTATACTCAATGATATTTGGCGAGTCGCATTTTAAATCATTCACTTATGCTTTAAAATATGAAAAATTAACTGTTTTAAAACAATTTACTCCGTATTACAAATCGGTAAGAGCTGACATTAATCAAAGGTTTTCTAACAGTTTAAATAAGCATAATGAAAAGTATGGAAATAATCTTATTATAAATAGCGGAAGGTATCCTTATGTAGGCTTTAAAACTATTGATAAAAAATATTTTGATGATATTAAGGAGAAATACAGTTATAGCAATCTTTTAAACAGATTATTTCCTGACGCGTTTGCTGTCCTTGGTTATATTGATCCGATCAGATAGTTTTTAAATTATAAAAATTTTTAATACAAATATATGCGGAGGTCAAAATGCTTGTAAATAAAAAATGCCCGAATTGTGGAACAGAACAATTTGGACTTGATTTGAAAGAAACACAGGGGTCGTTCATTTGCTCGAAATGTAAAAGACATTTTATAGTTATAGACGACAATATAAAAGAAGTAAAAAAAGAAAATAATAGTAAAAAATGAAAATGTTTAATTATTGCATATTAAATAGCGGCTGCTTATTTCAGCCGTTATTTTTTATATTAGAACGCATACTATCTATAATGGATTACTATGAAAAAGTTTATATAACTGTTTATTTAAAAACGGATACGGACGGCAGGTCAAAGCCTGTCTGTATAGAATGGACGAATGGGAAAAGATTTTTAATAGATAAAATAATAGACGAAAGGAACGCACCGCCCGAACATACGGGTGCTATACTCACGCGCAAATTCAAAGTACAAATAAACGGGCAAGAAAAAATCATATATTACGAAACTCAGACCAACAAATGGTTCGTAGAAAGGTTATCATAAAGATAGCCTTTTTATTTTTGCTCATAATAAAGCTATGCGTACAATTCTGCACAGCGATTTAAATAATTTCTATGCTTCGGTCGAGTGTCTTAGAAATCCCGAAATAAGAGATAAACCCGTAATCGTTGTGGGCTCCAAAGAAGACAGACACGGCATCGTGCTTGCAAAAAATATGATAGCCAAGATCGCAGGAGTCAAGACGGGCGACGTCTATTGGGAAGCAAGGCAGAAATGCGGTAAAGAGCTAATAGAAGTTCAGGCGGACTTTTCAAGCTATATCGCCGTATCCAAGGCTGTGCGCAAAATTTACGAGAACTATACCGTACGTATAGAAGCATACGGCATAGATGAGTGTTGGTTGGACGTAACTTCAAGCGTAAAACTGTTCGGCGGCGGTTTAGCTATAGCCGAAGAAATCAGAGAGCGGATAAAAAACGAGATAGGCTTAACGGTAAGCATAGGCGTTAGCTGGAACAAGATATTTGCCAAGCTCGGTTCGGATATGAAGAAGCCTGACGCAATAACCGAAATAACACCCGAAAACTACAAGCAGAAAGTATGGACTTTATCCGTTGAAGATTTATTATATGTAGGCAATGCAACAAAGAAAAAGCTGAATAGAATAGGTATAAAGACGATAGGTGATTTAGCACAGACGGAAGAAGAACGGCTTTGCGCCTTGCTTGGCAAATGGGGGAGTTATCTGCACTCTTTTGCCAACGGCACGGAGCAATCGCCCGTACTTTTGGTAGGCGAAGAAGAGAATATAAAATCAATAGGCAATAGCCTTACTGTTTACCGTGATTTGGTCAATGACGATGACGTTGAAATGGTTTTATTGCTTTTAGCAGACAGTGTGGCTTCGCGTATGAGAGAAGCGGGTTTGAATAAGGCAAGGACTGTTGCCTTATATGCCCGGTCAAGCAAATTGTACGGCTATCAAAAACAGGGAAAATTATCGCATCCCACAGGCAATATGCATGATATAGCAAAGCTCGCTTTTAAACTCTTTAAGGAAGTATACCCTTGGGAAGAGTATGTTCGTGGAGTTGGTATTTCGGTAACCGACTTTGTTACGGGAAGCGAACAGCTCGATATGTTCGGAGATTTGATAAAAGATGAAAGACAGCAGCGGCTGGACAAGGCGATAGATGGATTAAGAAAAAAGTACGGTAACGGCATAATAACAACTGCAACCGTACTCAAAGATCCGAAGCTCAAAGAGTTAGATATAAAGGGTGAACATACTATTCACCCTTACAGCTTTTTCAGAAACAATAAATAATCAGTTAACGCATTTGAAGCTTTATATCTCTGTCCGAAATTACGAACTGACGGGCGAACAAAGCGTCGCCCAAATAAGCGTCCAAAGTTTTATCGTCCGCCATAACGGGAATACGGTTGTGGAACTTTGCTACGGGCTGCGTGGCTTCCTTTGTAAGAATGACAAAACCGTTGAAATTATCGTACGGCTTAAAAAATCCGCAAAGGTAAATAGGCTTTCCGTCAGTCCACTTGAAGTAGTATTTGTTTTTATTTGAATCCCATTCGTAAAAACCGCTTGCGGGAATTGCGCACCGGCGTTTCAAAAAGCTATTTTTGAACATATACTTTTCGGTTACGGTTTCCGCACGGGCGTTTATAAGTACGCTTTTTTTATCGAAGCGTTGAAATCCCCATTTCAAAAGCGAAGGCTTTTCGTTTTCCGAAGTAAAAGCGGGAGAATAATTAGTAGGATAAATATCCCCTAACCGCAGTTGAACGTTTTTCTTGCTTTCAGGTAGTCTGTCTATAACATCCGCAATTTCTTTATCGTTTGCGCCAATATGAAATCTTCCGCACATACATATAGCTTTTGCTTTTTGCAGATTATTATAGTATGAAATATTCAAAAGATATAAACGCCGGAATAAAAGCGTTTAAAAACGAAAAAAACGCCTTGCTGCTGGACGTGCGTACCGAAGAAGAATATGTTGCGGGACATATTGAAGGCAGTTTAAATATACCCGTGCAAAAACTTAACGAAATAATTACGGCAGTAAAAAATTTTTCAACGCCTTTATACGTTTATTGCCATAGCGGAGTAAGAAGTGCAAAAGCCGTAAAAGAATTAAAAAAAATGGGTTATGATTGCGTTAAGGATATAGGCGGCATAAAAGATTATAAAGAGGAGGTTAAAAATATATGAAATACGTTTGTGACGTATGTGGTTGGGAATACGACGAAGAGCAGGGCTATCCCGAAGGCGGAATTGCGCCCGGCACTAAATGGCAGGTTGTGCCGCAAAATTTCGAGTGCCCCGTTTGCTTAGTCGGTAAAGACCAATTCAGTATGACGGAATAATTTAAAATAGCGGCAGAATTATTTGCCGTTATTTTTTTGCGGTTTGCGCATAATTACAATATGGCATACAGTTATAAAGGCAGCATAAGTTTCGGGTTTGTTTATATCCCCGTAACCTTGCACAGTACGATAAAAAGCAACGACATCGGTTTCAATATGATAGACAAGAAAACTATGAGCCGAGTTAAATATAAAAAGACCTGTGCAGACTGCGACGGTCGGGAAGTAAAGCAGGAAGATATAGTAAAAGGCTTCGAGTACGAGGACGGTAAGTACGTTATATTCGAAGAAAGAGACTTCAATAAAATCAAGTCAAAGAAAGATAAAAATATAACGATAGAGAAATTCGTCAACCTGTCCGAAGTTGACCCGCTCTATTTCGATAAGCCCTATTACGTTGTTCCGACGGGTGCGGAAAAGGCGTTTGCCGTTCTGTTGCAGGCAATGGAAGACGAGAGCAAAGCGGCGGTTGCTAAAACTGTTTTAGGGACAAAGGAAACGCTTATACTCATAAGAGCCAAAGACGGACAGATGCTTTTAAACACTTTGTTCTTTGACGAAGAAGTAACCAAAAATCCCGCAAAGGAAATAACCGAAAAGCCTAACGCCGCCGAGCTGAAAATGGCAAAGGCGATAATAGAAGGAATGAGCGGAAAGTTCAAACCCGAAGAGTACAAGGACGAATATCGTAAAAAGGTACAAGACGCTATAGAGCGTAAGATTGCGGGCAAGGAAATAGTTGCGCCGAAGGACGGAAAAACGGCAACGGTTACAAACCTAATGGAAGCTCTGACCAAATCGCTTGAACTTGCGCAGAAACCTAAAACTAAAAAGACATTACCCAAGAAAACAGCGGAGCGTAAAAAAGCATAATGGCAGACTTGTTTGAAGAGAAGAATATCTCGCCTATGCTGCTCAACGAAGTAAAAGAGCCGTTCGATGACGAGAACTATATCCACGAATTGAAACTGGACGGTATTCGTTGTGTGGCTTATATAGAGCCTAAAACTGTAACTCTGCAAAACAAGCGATTTAAAGATTTAACCCACATTTATCCCGAACTTTCGGGCATTTGCAAGTGTGTGAAAAAGAAAACAATACTGGACGGAGAGCTTGTCGTTTTAACGGACGGCAAGCCTGATTTTTATGCCCTGCAAAGGCGCAGTTTAATGACGGACAGTTTTAAAATATCGCTTGCGGCGAAGCGTAATCCTGTGCAATTCGTTGCATACGATATTCTTTATTGTAACGGCAAAGACTTGACGGATTTACCGTTAATGAAAAGAAAAGCCCTGCTTTCCGAAAACGTGAAAGAGGGCAATAATCTGAGTATATCGAGATATATCGAAAAGAACGGCATAGCTTTTTTCAATCTTGCAAAGAAAGAAAATCTTGAAGGCATTGTATCGAAGAAGAAGGACGGCTTATACCGCATAGGCAAGCGAACGAGCGACTGGGTAAAAGTCAAGGTTATGCAGGACGAAGACTTGCTTATATGCGGTTATCAGCCGGACGAGAACGGAAACGTAAAGGATTTGATACTCGGCTACTATGACGAAAAAGGCGAGTTGAAATGCAGGGGCAAGGTTTATCTCGGCGTGAGCAAGGAGGAACGGACGCTTATTTTGCAATTCGCAAAAAAGAACACGGTCAAAAGACCGTGGTTCGATAAATATAAAAACACAATATGGCTAAAACCCGAGCTTGTAGGTACAGCGCGTTTTATGCACGAAACAGAAAACGGCGGTATGCGTCAGCCTGTATGGAAAGGAATAAGGGAAGATAAATAAATTTTAGAAATTTTTAAAAAAGGTGGAAAAATCTACGAATAAGTAAGTATATATTATTAGAATAAAGTGATATTATGAAAAGGAAAATAATATTTAAAATGTCTGATAATGTAACGCTAAGATGTTCCTGCTTTGTCGTTTGTAAAATACCGAATTATAATTCGGTATTTTTTAATATTGTAATGTTGTATACACAAATTGAAATTCGGTTATACTCAAATTATATTATAGATTTGGGGTGTTTTACCGTAATGGAAAAAGTTTTAACAAGAATAAAATCGTTAATCGATGCAAAAGGATTAACAATTTTTAAGTTAACAGAATTGTCGGGTTTATCAGAAAATACAATTTATAATTGGTATAATAACGGTGCAGAACCGTCTATTCGGGCATTAAAAGCAATATGTCCGCATTTAGAAGTTACACTTTCTCAACTTGTGGCAGATAACGATAATGAAGAAATAACTTATCAAGAAAAAGAACTTATAAATAATTTTAAAAAATTATCGGATAGTAAAAAGGATATAATAGTAAAACTTATAAAAGAAATGGCAGATAATTAATCGGTAAATTAAATTTTAACACAAAAGAGAAATTCTTAATGTCAAAATTCTGTAAAGAGATAAATTTAATACTTAATAAATTGAAGAGCGGAGATGAATCTTTACAAAAAGATTTATTTAACGCTACTTATAACCATTTGAAAATTATTGCTTTACAGTATGCTTTCGATAAGAATGACTATGAAGATATACTTGAAGAAGCGTATTTACGTATTTTCAAATATATAAAAAATGCAGATTTGACAAAAGACGGATATAATTGGCTTTGTAAGATAGTACAAAATGTAGCTAATGATTTTAATAAAAAGTATGAAAAGAGTATTCCGTTAGAAAATATTACGTTTAGTAATGTTAATGAAAAATTAGAAGATGTAATAGCCGATAATGATATGCTTTTACGCGAAATAGAGAAATTAGCGGAAGAAGATAAACAAATTTTGATTTTGAGATTTTGGCATGATAGTACAATAGAGCAAATAGCAACGGCGTTAAATCGTCCAAAATCAACTATACATAAGCGTATTTTAATATTAATTGATAAAATAACTAAAGAATTAAAAGAGTAATTGGAAATTTGTCTAAAATAAGAAGTATATAATAATAAATCAAATGGAGTGAAAATGAAAACAATAATTAAAAAAATTTCTATTGTGTCTATTTTATTTGCAATAATTTTATGCTTAATTTGTCCGTTTAATTTAAACGCTCAAACAGTTTCAAGGTACTCCGGATATGGCAACGATGCAGTTCCTTATTCTTTTACTACAACAAAAGAAATTATTACATACACAAATAGAGAATTTGATTACATAGAAACATATAAATCAGTTCCCAAATATACGCCGATATCAGAGCTTTCAAATTCTTGCGGTCCTACGGCAGGGGCAATAATAGTAGGATTCTATGATAGGTATTATGAGAATTTGATTCCAGATTATGTTACCTATGTTTCATCCGGTACGTATAAACCTAATGATACAGTTTATATACCGCAACTTTTGCGTGATTTATATACATTGATGAGAACTAATGTTGACGATGTAGGAGTAGGCGAAGCAGACTGCTTAAATGGCTTAGCGGCATATGTTAAAAACCACGATCGTTCTATTAAATATACAAGCGTATCGGGTTCAGGCAGATTAAACGAGTCGGCGATCCGTACTTCATTGAACAATAATAATCCAATTTTGTTGTTTTGCAGAAAAATGGATTTATATAATTTTACTATGACGAGTACGACAGAAAACTTAATATGTAATTATTTTGACGGTGGTCATGTTGCTGTTGCTTACGGACTTTATATCGTAAATTATTATAACGAGAGCGGCTTATTTAGAACTGAAAAGTATTTAAGGGTAGCTACAGCGCTTAATACAGTTATGACCGGCTTTTTAAAAATTACTACTACAGATTGGTGTAACGCCGCATACGCTGTTAATATAAACTAAGGAGCAAAAATGTCAAAAGAACAAGACTTCCATAGGCTGATAGAAAAGCAAGATGTAGAACGAAAAGAAAAGTTATGGAAAAAAATCGAAGCTAAAACTGAAGATGAGATTAATGAGGAAATCCCAAATTCAAATAATACTCTTGCAATAAATAAAGCTATCAATTTAAATAAAAAAAATTTAATAATTAGTTGCGCACTTTTGTTATTTATAATAGTGTTGATAACTATAACGGTAATTTTATTACCAATAAATAAAAAGCCGGCTAATAATTACAGATATTGTAAAGAAGGCGACTATTTTGTAATTGATTCGGACTTGACTTTAGAACAGTATGCAAAACAAAACAA
>CAMWNA010000071.1 GCA_947175515.1 uncultured Clostridia bacterium
AAATTTATTTTTCGTATACACTGCGTTTTAAAATACCAATGTACGGCAGATGACGGTACTGTTCGTCATAGTCAAGACCGTAGCCGATTACGAACTCGTTTTCAATCATAAAACAGTTATAGTCAGACTTTATGTCGTATTCGCGCCTTTCGGCTTTATCCAAAAGGGTAACTATAGTTACGGACGTTGCGCCGCGCTCGGACAACAGCGCCTTTAAGTTTGCAAGCGTGAAGCCGCTGTCGATAATATCCTCTACGATAATAACGTCCCTGCCCTTGACGTCGCGGTCAAGGTCCTTTTTTATGTTGAGCTTGTGCGAGGAAACCGCGCCCGAGCCGTAAGAAGATACGGCTAAAAAGTCCAGCTCAATCGGCATACTTAAAAAGCGGATAAAGTCGGCGTAAAAAATTATACTGCCCTTTAAAATTCCGACTACCAGCGGACGCTTGCCCTGAAAGGCCTTGTCCACCTCCTCGGCGACTTCTTTTACGCGCCCCCTTAACTGTTCCTCCGTAAGCAAAATACGCTCGCAATCCTTGTGCATAAAAATATTTCTCCTTGGTTTTTTATATTTAAAAATTTTGCTTTAAAGCCGTTTTTTTAGAAAGCCGTTTAAAAGTTGCCGCCGTTCCAGCCCCAGTCTTTAACGCCGTGGTAGGTTATATATACGTTTTTACCTTTAACGTTCAACTCGCTTTCGAAAACGCTGCAAAGCGTTTCCGTCATCTTCTCGCAAGCCGAGCTTTGCGCCGAACCGAACAAGCTTACCGAAACGTACGCGCCGTTGGCAAGCTTGTTGCCGGCAAAGTACAAATCGCATCCGTCGGCAATACCGACCATCAAATAGCTTTCGGGCTTGTTCAGAATCGAAACCGCCTTACCTAGCTCGGTCTTGATTTTTTCCTTCTTTTCCTCAGTAAGTTTCTGTGAAAATTTGCAATCGATAAAGGGCATAATTGTTTTCTCCTTAAATTTTAATATAAAAAAGCCTGTTCTTTCTGCTCGGCGCGGGCTCTTTCCAACAGCTCACGCAGCTCGCGTGAGTTTTTGTAAAGCCGCTTACCCTTCCAATAAAGCTTAACTTTTTTTTCGTTTTTGTTTTTAAGAATTTCCGCGGCCTCAGCCTTTGGCAAGGCGCACACCTTCTTTTGTCGGGCAGCGCTTTTAAAGCCCAACGCCGCAGAAAAGCTTATAAAGCTTGCACAGAATACGCCGTCAAGCGTAAAGCTGCATTCGTGTTCCTCAACGTATTCGGGCAAAGCGTTATCGTAATATTTGCCGCGCCTTTCCTTAACCTTAATTATCACTATCGGAACGCCGATAACAAATACTGCCGCGCACGGCAAAACGATACTTAAAGCAAGGTATACGGGATAGCGCTTCATTTCTATTTCGGTTATGCACTGCGAATTTTTTAAATACATTTTTATGCGTTTATTCAAACAAGCTTCGCCGTAAGCTTCTGCCCTTTCTTTTGAAGTGTAAGACATATTGTACTGAACTTCAGTAAAATAATTCCGACCTTGCTCGTCAATATAACGGCAGTTCAAATGGCAGAAATAACCGCCGCCGCGTCCGCGGCTTCCGCTGCTATAACTCACTCTGTAATCGTACACCGTGCCGTAAATTTCTTCGCCGCCGCGAAAGTAGCCGATACTCGCCGCATTGCTTGCAATCACAACACCGATTAACATCAACACCGCGCCCATTACGGCAAACACCGCAATCACCAATTTGTTAGCGTTATTTTTCTTCATTTTTACTTTCTGTTTTCTTTGCGGTAAGCTCAATCCAAGCAGGTCGGAAACCGCACTTAACCGCATTCTTAACCGACTTAATATTCGACCACGCGGCACAGTAAAAGGGAACTTTATCCATGCTTAAAATTTCAAGCGAAAGACGGCTAGTAACCGCGCTCGCAACGCCTTTTCCGCGGTATTCCGGCAAGACGTCCACACCAATCTGGGACATACTTTCGCAATCGGCGCTGGCGCCTGCAAGAGCGATAAGCTTGTTCCCGTCGTACGCGCCAACGGCAATTTTATCAAGATTTTTGCGGTCCTTGCAAAGCGCGTTGCCCCACTCTTCAACATACAGATTTTCAAACTCCGCAGAGCGAAGAATCTGAGTTTTATACGCGCAGGGAATTTGCTTTAACAGCTTTAAATCAGGCAGAAAGTATTCCGCCGTGCAAGCTATGCGCAAACCGAAATTTTTGAGCGCGTCGTTAAAATCTAAAATATACGGCGTTTCAAAACAGCGGTAAGAAGGCTTTGCGGAAACGTAATTTTCAACCGGCTTTATAAGCCGCTCATTTTCCACAGACGCTACGATATTTCCGCCGTAGGTTACCAGATTACAGCCGAACGGAAGCTGCAGGTATTTGCGTGCACCCTCGTTTACGGCGGACTGTACTATTACGTTTTCGGATTTAAAAAAATCTTCGGGGCGGCAATTCATATCAATTGCCGACTGCGCCAAAGCCGTGCGCAGGATAGCTTCGTTAGTCATAAATTCAATCTGCAGATTATACGCGTTTAAATTTTTTATATTATTACGCTGTATACTATAAAACCGACTTGCGCCGTGGACGGAGTAACTTTAATTTTATCTGAAATTTCCACGCCGCACACTGCGAGAATTTCATTTCCGTCGGCAATGAGCGGAATTGTTTTTCTTAGCCGTACGGGTATTTTCTTATCCGTAAAAAAGTCGCCCAAGCTTTTGGTACCGCCGCCGAATTTTTTGAATTTGTCGCCCGCCTTCGCCGTGCGGATAACGGCGGTTTCCGGAACTGCGTCTGCGTCGAATTTAAGGAGCGGAAATTTGCAACCGAACTTTTCGCCTTCGGCAGTATTATAAAATTTATCGCTTGCGTCCAAATAAACGTATTCGCCGTTAACGGTTTTTAACGGCAATTCCGTTCTGTTTTGCGTTACTGTTAAAAGTCTGCCGGAAAACATTGACCTTCCGAATCCGAAAGGCAGTTCACTGCAATTCTGTTTTTCGCAAATTGCAATTCTGCCGTTTTCACTGTATGCCGTAAGCCCGAGAAATTCATACTTCTTTCCGGTTTTCTGACTTTGCAAGCCGAACAGCGCGTCAACGTGGGACAAAGTATAATCTTTTTTCCTAAACCACTCTTTTATTATAAACACCGCACAGTGGGCAAACAGAACGTACTCGCCGCATTCCGCAATCAACGCCGCGTTACCGTCCAAAGTAATTTTAACGCGACTTAAAGCTTCTCTTTCAATAAAATCAACTGACAATCCGGCAAGACGGGAAAAACGGAAAATGTTTGCAGCCGCGCCGTGTACGGCATTTTCAAGCTCGGGCATAACGTTCATACGGATTTTATTGCGCGTATAGTCCTGCGTGAAGTTGGTTTCATCGTCTACAAACGGAATTTTATTTTCATTTATATATTCGTCGATTTCGGAGCGCGTACAGTTGATAAGCGGACGGACTATTTGAAAAGTCAGCGTGCATTTTAGCTCGCTTTCACACTCCCACGGGGCGTATACTTGGTTATTCCGCACATTTGCGTCCAAGCGCATCTCTACGTCTTTAAGTCCTGCCGCTCCTGAAAGCGAGCTGCCGCGGGCTATGTTAAAAAGCACCGTTTCCGCATTATCGTCCATATGGTGCGCGGTCGCAATACAGGCATTTTCCGCTTCCGCTGCGCGGAAGTAGCAAAATAACCGCCAGTCGCGCGCAGCCGTTTCCACACTGACGCGGCGTTTTTCGGCGAGCTCCGTACAGTCGGTTTTAAAAGTACGCAACGGGATTTTATGTTCGCGGCACCACTTTTCAACAAACGCGCTGTCGCGTGCGGACGACGCGCCGCGGATACCGTGGTCGCAATTTAGCGCACTTAAAACTATTCCGTAGCGTTCCGCGTTTTTATACAGATAGTGCAAAAGCGCCATGGAATCCCTGCCGCCTGACACGGCAACGCATATTTTACGTTGTGCATATTGCTCCAGCAAAAGCCTCATATCGGATTAATTATAACACAACCTTTTAAAGCACGCAAGTGCGCCGAATAAATTTAAAAAATATTTATATTCGTCGCCGCCGATAAAAAATCCGACGGCGGACTTTCGTCCGCCGTCGGAATATACTTGTAAAAATTATCAGTTCAATGCGTTCAAAATTGCTTTTGCCGCATCCGTCGTAATATAGGTGTAGAATGCGTCGGTTAACGTCTTTTCGTTAAGCTTTGCGACGTACCTAGTAGTATTACCTTCAACCGTAACCCCCAAAGCTTTCGATTCGACCACGGACGAAGCAATGGCGCTCTGCGCCGCGTTTGCAATGTTATCGCCGCAAGGGAAAACTATATCAGCGTCGTCTTTGGCAACCTGCCCCGTAAAATCGGCGATAAGAAAATACGGGTCCGTATTCTGAGTTTTTCCGGCATAATAGATATAGCCGACCTTATCATAATTCAAGACGTTATCGGCGCAATACACTTTGAAGCCTTCCATTACCTTGAGGAAATTTTCTTCGGTTATCCAACGCCCCCACACTGCAATAACCGTTTCATGCGTTTGCGCATAAAAATCAATTACGCCGTCTTTTATGTGTCCGCTTATCGAAGCGTAGCTTATACGGGTATCGGCAGCGTAAGCCGTATCGCCGTCTTTCAGAATCCAACCGGAAAACTTTTCACCCTCGGCAACGGTACACGAAGGAAGAGTAAGCCCGAAACCTTCAACGGCGGTTTTCTCCGTCTGCAGCTGTCCGTTGTACCAGAACCTTACCGTGTAAGTTTCCGTTTGCCCCGTACCTTCAAAAACAGTTTTATACGCCGCCGCGCGAAGAGTTTCGCATTGCTCGGCGCTTAAATTCATGGGCTGCGCAGAAGCGCCCTCGTTAGCGATAACGACCAAATCTTTACCGGTAAGAGTTGTCTTACGCACGTCTACGCCGAGTATCGTTGCCACGTGTACGCACGCGCTGAGATATGCGCCGGCAGGTCCGGGATGACGGTTATCGCCGAAATATAAATTAATATCGGTTTCGCCCTTTACTAACGTAAAAGCTCTGCCCGCGTAAGACACCCTGCATCCCAAATCGCTTGCCGCCTGCGTATAAGATTCATACAACCTTTGTTCCATTTCGGAAATCTGCTCATAGCTGTCACCCGCGGACGCCGGCGAGCCCCACGTTTCATAAAGATAAACTTGTGCGTGGTCCTGAGTATCCTCCACTTTTTTCTTCAACGCTTTTACGGCATTGAAGAATTTATTATAATCAGTGTACGGACGCGTGCTTTGTTCCTGTAAAACAACGTAATCAAAATCGTTTATTTTGTTCAAGAGCGCGTTTATCTGAACGCCGCTGTTGCTTGCGTCCACTGCGTGCGTTTCCAGTGTTTGCCCTGGAACGGTTATCGAGTACGTTTCTACGTAATAGCCTAAGTCCTTGGCTATCGCGGAAAACTGGGCGGGAATCTGATAATAAAAAGTGAAGCTGTTGCCGATAAACAGTACTTTCATTTTGTTCCAAACGGCAGGTTCGTTATTTTCGTTAAAATGCCAGTAAGACTTCTCTTCGGCAAACGGCGCGTCAGTTATGTTTCCGCTTGAACCCCAGCTCGTCCAATGCCTGTCATACGTTTCAGGAACGTTTTCGCTGTAAACGCTGACTCTGATACCTTCATTCTGAGCAGGCTGGATTGCCGTATCGGGATTTATATATACGTCGCAATCGGGCGGCAGCGCATAATTGCCAACGCGTTTTACGTTTTCGGGAATTACGAGCGAGGTAACGCCGATATTTGAAAAAGCAAAATCACCTATACCCGTTACTTCTCCGCCGATATTAATTTTTTCTATTTTATCACCCAATCCGTACCAAGGCACGTCATCGGCTTTTGTCCAGTTTTTCATATTGCCGCTTCCGGAAATATTGAGAATATAATTGTCAACGCTGGCGGTCAGCTCAGCAGTAACGGGATTTTCTGAAACGTCCCAGCCGTTTTGCTCACTCCCGTCGCCGCCCGAAGTACCGCCCTGTCCCTTTAACCAAGTCAAGAAATCCGCCTCCGTTCCGGCGTGGCCGTTATCGAGCCAAATATGATAAGCGCTTTTTCCGTCCGTGCCGTTAGTGCCGTTTTGTCCGTCATCCCCCTTCAACCATTCGAGAAAGTCCGCTTGGCTGCCCGTATGACCTTCTTCAAGCCAAATTTCGTATGCGCTTTTTCCTGCCGCGCCGTCTTTTCCGTCAGTACAGCCTGACAGGCAAAAACTTACAGAAATCAAACATATCAAAATCAAAAGCAAAACAGATATTAAAAATTTCTTGGTTTTCATCTTTCCGCTCCTTTTTCAGAAACCGATTTCCATTTATAGAAATCGGTTTCCTTGTTGTATTGATATTCTACCACTGATTAAGAAAAATGTCAAGTATTGTCATAAAATTTTATTAATTAACAAAAATCTTAAAACTGAAAAGCGCAAGGTTTTAAAAAATCGCCAATAAAAAAAAGCAATAGCCGTTAGCTATTGCTATTCGTCTTAGTTAAATTACGCACCTGAAAAAGTCAGATAAGAAAATTTGTTAATTACCTATTTTCTATTTGGTTTTCTTTTAATGAAAAGTAATTTCTTCAAATCTTCTAATATTGAATAATCATTTATATTAAGCATAACCCATTTGCCGTCGTGAAACGTTTGTGCATTATCATAGGTTTCCAGAACATCAGATGAAAGTTCATTTCTTATTTCTTCGACTTTATCTCTCATCTTTACCGAATATAATCATTAAGCCTAATTCATTTTCCTTGAAATAAAATGCGCATAAGGTTTTTCCGCTTTTTCTGAACTTATATTCATAAGTCCATTTTTTACCGCCGTTATTCCAAGTTTGATCCATATCGTACAATGAAGTGATTACGTCTACAATATCATAAAAAATATTTACTTTACTAATTCCGACTAGTCTTACCAGTTCTTCTCTTTCTATTATTTCCATTTTAAATCCCACTTCCTGCAAACGTCATTAAGTACTCAGAAAATCCGGCAATGTGATAAAATAACCGTAGTCGGATCCGACTATGATTATTGCCGGTGACCGACTTAATAACTAAACCGAAACGCCCCGATAAATTGAAATTTATCTTCTTATATACGCAACTATCTGCGGCTCTGTACCATTGCATGCGTATTCACATACAAGCAAGTACTTATCATCCGCAGCAACACCATAGCATCTATCTTTACCAGAGATTTCAATTTGATTTCCCCAATAAACACAACGGTCATCCAGTAATTTTACAGATTGTCCGTTTGGCAAACTGTATTCCAAATTTATGTAAAATCCGTTTAGCAAATTAAGGTCATTAACCTGTAAGCCTTGAATGCCAAGAGCATTGAATTCTTCTATCAAAGTCTTTTTACTCTTAGTAAATGCTTCAAATCCGCCCTGTTTAATACATTCCGCCGCAATGCACGTTCCACCCAAGGGATGTCCGTCCGTTTTTACACAACCGCCGCAATCTTTCTTTCTGTTGCATTCGTTACAGCATTCTACGCCACAAATCGATAACATAATGATTTTCTCCGTTAAATTACTGTTTATAGTATAATTTAATTATAGAACAAACAAAACGATTTTTCAACCATAAAATAACGTCAAATTTAAAATGGCACTGTGGCGGGAGGCTTGAATAAATGAGCTTAAAACACGCAATTTCAGTAAGGCTCAGCCTTCGGTGGAAAATAGCCTTTTGCGGCATAAAAGCCGTTTAATGTGCTAATACGGCGGTTTAAAGACTTTTTGAGTAAAGAAAAAGGAAACTAAACTTACCATCGTGAAATGGTTTGGTTTAGTTTCCAAGTGGTGACCCCTACGGGAATCGAACCCATGTTACCACCGTGAAAGGGTGATGTCTTAACCGCTTGACCAAGGGGCCGGTCAACGCCTTTCGGCTATATGTTATTCGCTTAAACTAAGCGGAATTATCATTGGTAGCGACGGGTGGATTCGAACCGCCGACCTGCCGGGTATGAACCGGCCGCT
>CAMWNA010000072.1 GCA_947175515.1 uncultured Clostridia bacterium
AACTTTCCCTGCCGAGTAAAAAATCAACAGTGCAGCCCATATGGGTTGCAATTTTTTCTATACTATCAACTGCTGGCAACGATTTATTTGATAACCAATTGTAAACCATTGAGCCGGAAAGTTTTAATTCTTTTTCTATACGGTATTGCGAGAAACCGCAGAAATTCATAACCTCACGTAACCGTAACCCAAACGGCGGCATGATATTGAAAACTTTTCCGTCCGCGCCGTCATCTGTTAAGCCAAGCAAATAATCTGCCGAACAGTTAAAATAATTCAGCATTTCAAAGAATACGGGAGCAGAAGGCAAGCGTATACCGCGCCTGTATTCTGAAACGCTCGTACGGTTTGATTTTATAATTTTTGCAAGTGAAGTAGCGTTCTGCCCTTTATCGTCCATATACTCTTTAAGCCGTTCGGCAAATTTTGACAAAATAATCATAACAAAGACAATCTCCTACAAATTATTATCATCTTTTTGTCATACAAAAATTTGCAAATCAGACTTTAAGATGATATAATATATTTACACAATCGATGCGCAAGTGATAGTGAAAAACAATTAGGAGGAGGTAATGCAAAAAACTGACGCGGACAAAATTCTTGATAGAATTTTAACGGTGGATAACGTATTAAAGGATATTCAATTGGTATTGCGCGATTATTTCGTTGCAGAGGTCTTACTTGAAGACGGGTACGTAAGTTTAAAATTTGTCGGTGATAAAAAGTTTAGACTTTATTTGGAAGAAGTAAACGGTAAATAGTCCCCTACCGAGAAAAAATGAAGATAAAGAAGACCGACCGCAGGGCAACTGCCCTGCGGTCGGTTTTTCTTTTAAACGCAATGCTTTTAACTTGACTTATAAACCCTTTTGAATATAATATTATAGTGTAATAAAAAAGAAGGTGGAATTATGCTTACTAGTATCTGCGGAATTAACTGGGGCGATGAAGGCAAAGGCAGAATGGTTGACCTGCTTTCAGGCGAATTTGACGTAGTGTGCCGCTATCAGGGCGGCAACAACGCCGGACACACGGTAATTAACGAGCGCGGTAAATTCATTTTGAATCTGCTCCCTTCGGGCATACTGCGCGAGGACGTTGTCAACGTTATGGGCTGCGGTATGGTAATCGATTTAAAACACCTCTGCGGCGAAATCGAAAAACTCAGGGAAAGCGGAATTAAAATCACGCCCGAAAATCTTAAAATAAGCGACAAGGCAATAATAACAATGCCCTACAACGTATTGCAGGACGTTATGGAAGAAGACCGCCTTACCAAAGCCACGGGCAAGCCCTACGGCTCGACGCGC
Organism: uncultured Clostridia bacterium; assembly: GCA_947175515.1. Lineage (GTDB taxonomy): Bacteria > Bacillota > Clostridia > Christensenellales > Borkfalkiaceae > Coproplasma. The sequence goes on from CAMWNA010000072.1 coordinate 1,314, forward strand.
CGCGGCATTGCGCCCGTTTATGCAGATAAGTATATGAAAAAAGCTTTCCGCATGGGCGAGCTTTTGAATACGGAGCTTTTATACAAGCGCATCCCCGATATTGTCGCGTGGAAAAATATGACCATTAAAGCCTACGGCTTCGAACCCGTCAAAACCGAGGAAATTATCGATTACTTCGAAACCTACGGCAAGCCTTTATCGAAGTTCGTAACCGATACAGGGCTTTACCTTAACGCGGCAAACGATAAGGGCAAAAAAATTATGTTCGAAGCCCAGCTCGGCGCATTGCGCGATATCGATTACGGCATAGTTCCCTATACCTCGTCGTCCTCAACGATAGCGGCGTACGCGCCCATAGGCGCAGGCGTGCCCAATCTTAAGCTTACCAATTCCATAGGCATTATGAAGGCTTATTCAAGCTGCGTAGGCGCGGGACCTTTTACCTGTGAATACTTCGGCGACAAGGCAGACAAACTGAGGGAGTTAGGCGGCGAATACGGCGCGGCTACCGGCAGACCCAGAAGGGTAGGACCCTTCGACGTCGTCGCTTCGCGTTACGGCATACGCTGTCAGGGCGCGGATGAAATAGCTTTGACCAAGCTTGACGTTCTCGACGGGTACGAGGAAATAGAAATCTGCACCCATTACGAGCTGAACGGAAAAATTATAGACGAGTTCCCTTTCACGGACGTTCTGGATTATTGCAAGCCTGTGTTCGAAAAAGTAAAGGGCTGGAATTGCGATATTTCCAAATGCCGCAAAAAGGAAGATTTGCCCAAGGAAGCTGTGGACTATATCCGCCTTCTGGAAAAGCTTTGCGGCTGCAAAATTAACTACGTTTCCGTAGGCGCCGAACGCGAAGCTTACGTTAAAATGTATTGATTGAAAATTGAAAAACTCCGCGGCGAAAATCGCGGAGTTTAAAATTAGGTAATTTATGAAATTTTATAAAATGCACGGCATTGGCAACGACTATATTTATTTTGACTGTATGCACGAAGAATTGAAAAATCCCGAAAGCCTTTCCGTAAGACTTTCCGACAGGCATTTTTCAATCGGCGGCGACGGCGTAATTTTATTATGCAAGTCGGATATTGCCGACTGCAAAATGCGTATGTTCAATGCGGACGGCTCGGAAGGCAAAATGTGCGGCAACGGCGTGCGCTGTGTGGGCAAGCTTGCGCACGATTTGGGCTACGTTAAAAAAGATACCTGCACGGTTGAAACCTTAGCGGGAATAAAAAAGCTTGATTTTACTTTAGGAAAGGACGGCAAGGTTGAAACCGTAAAAGTAGATATGGGCGCGCCCGTGCTTGACGGCGCGAAAATCCCTTCAACAATTTACGGCGAAAAGGTTGTAAATCACCCTTTGGAGGTCGGCGGAAAAACCTACGCCGTAACGCTCGTTTCAATGGGTAATCCGCATTGCGTCGTATTTGCCGACCCCGATGCCGTGGGGGTGGAAACGCTCGGCAAACAGTTTGAAAACCACCCTGCATTCCCTGACAGAATCAATACCGAATTCGTAAAGGTTTTAGGGCGCAACAAGCTTAAAATGCGCGTGTGGGAGCGCGGCAGCGGCGAAACCTTTGCCTGCGGTACGGGCGCGTGCGCTTCGGCGGTTGCGGCGGTATTGAACGGATTCTGCGGAAAGGGTGAGGAGATAACCATTTCTCTTCTCGGCGGAGATCTGAAAATAATCTGCACGGACGAAACCGTATATATGACCGGCGGCGCGACGCTTGCGTTTACCGGCGACGTGGAAATTTAATTTTAAACAAAAAACGTTTATTCGGCGTCGTACTCTTGCAAAAGCGCCGCCTTTATGTTACAATTATAAAGATTTTGCAAACGGAAAAATTAAACGGCTTATTTACAAGCCGCGGGAGAGATTTATGACAAAATATATTTTCGTTACGGGCGGAGTAGTTTCGGGCTTAGGCAAGGGAATTACCGCCGCGTCGCTCGGCAGACTTTTGAAATGCAGGGGCTATAAGGTTGCTTCGCAGAAGCTTGACCCCTACATAAACATTGACCCCGGCACGATGAGTCCCTTTCAGCACGGCGAAGTTTTCGTAACCGACGACGGCGCGGAAACCGACCTTGACTTGGGACATTACGAGCGTTTCATTGACGAAAATTTAAATAAGTATTCCAACCTTACCACCGGTAAGGTTTACTGGAACGTTTTGAATAAGGAGCGCAACGGCGAATACCTCGGTCAGACCGTGCAGGTAATTCCGCACGTCACGAACGAAATAAAGTCGTTTATCTACAACGTCGGCAAAACCTCCAACGCGGACGTGGTAATTACCGAAATCGGCGGCACTATCGGCGATATCGAAAGCCAGCCGTTTATCGAAGCTATCCGTCAGGTCGCGCGCGAAGTCGGCAGGGACAACTGCTGTTTTATCCACGTGACGCTCGTTCCCTATATTTCCGGTTCGGAGGAATTCAAGTCAAAGCCCACCCAGCACTCGGTCAAGGAATTGCAGGGTATGGGTATCAATCCCGATATAATTATGGCGCGTGTTGACGAGCCTATGCCTAAGGACGTCCGCGCAAAAATAGCTATGTTCTGCAACGTGGAGCCCGAGTGCTGTATGGAAAACTTAACTCTTCCCGTACTGTACCAGTGCCCCAAAATGCTTGAAGAAAGCAACTTCTCGGAAATCGTCTGTAAGCGCTTAAAGCTTGACCCCAGAGTTATCGATTTGACGGAATGGGATAAGATGTTGGAGCGCATAGAAGCCAGAAACAAAACCGTAAAAATCGCGCTGTGCGGAAAATACGTGCAGCTGCACGACGCGTATTTGTCCGTTGCCGAAGCCTTGGCGCACGCCGGCTACGAAAACGCGGCTAAGGTCGAAATAAAATGGGTTGATACGGAAGAAGTAACCGAAAAGACCGTTAAAGAAATTTTTAAAGGCGTTGACGGAATAATAGTTCCCGGCGGCTTCGGCAACCGCGGAATAGAGGGTAAAATTCTCTGCGCGAAATACGCGCGTGAGAACAACGTGCCTTATTTCGGCATATGCTTAGGCATGCAGACGGCGGTTATAGAATACGCAAGAAACGTTTTGGGTTATAAGGACGCAAACTCTTCCGAATTCAACCCCGAATCCAAGCACTGCGTTATAGACTTAATGCCAGACCAGCACGGCGTGAAAATGGGCGGAACGATGCGCCTCGGCGCGTATCCCTGCAAGGTCATAGGCGCAATTATGAAGCAAAGCTACGGCGCGGACGAAATTTCCGAACGCCACCGCCACAGATACGAATTCAACAACGAATTCAGAGAGGAAATTGAAAAAGCGGGTATGCAGATTGCAGGCACCTCGCCCGACGGACTTTTGGTTGAAGCGGTTGAAATCCCCAAAAACGATTTCTTTATCGGCGTTCAGTACCACCCCGAATTCAAATCGCGTCCGCAGTCGGCGCACCCAGTATTCCGTGAGTTTATAAAGCACTCAGTAAAATATATGACGGCGCGCAAAAAATAAGGTAATTTAAAAATGAAATTCAATTCAAACTTTTCGGATATCGCGCAAAACTATCTGTTTGCGGAGGTTGCGGACAGGGTTGCCGCATATTCCAAGGCGCACCCCGATAAAAAGATATTAAAGCTCGGCATAGGCGACGTAACGCTTCCGCTTGCGCCCGAGGTTATAAAAGAGCTGCACTCTGCGGTCGATGATATGTCGCGTCAGGAAACCTTCAAGGGTTACGGTCCTTACGAAGGCTACGATTTTTTGCGCGAAAGCATTAAAAACTACTATAAATCGCACGGCGCAGATTTACAGCTTGACGAAATTTTCGTCTCCGACGGCGCCAAGTCCGATTTAGGGAATATTCTGGATATTTTCGCAAAAGATAACTTAGTATCGGTTCCCGACCCCGTCTATCCCGTATACGTAGATACAAACGCAATGGCGGGCAGAAAAGTCGTCTTTTCGTCGGCAACGGAGTCAAACGGTTTTCTTCCTATGCCCGACTATAAGGTAAATGCGGATATAATTTATATCTGTTCGCCAAACAACCCCACGGGCGCTGCGTACACCAAAGCCCAGCTTAAAGAATGGGTGGATTACGCAAATAAAAAAGGCGCGGTAATTTTGTTCGACGCCGCTTACGAATGTTTCATAACTGACGATAATTTAGCCCGTTCAGTTTTCCAGATAGAAGGCGCTAAAACCTGCGCAATAGAGTTCTGTTCGTTTTCTAAAACAGCCGGCTTTACGGGCACGCGCTGCGGCTATACCGTAATTCCCCGCGAGTTGAAAAAGGACGGCTTCAGCGCAAACGCAATGTGGTACCGCCGTCAGGCTACTAAATTCAACGGCGTTCCGTATATCGTACAGAAGGGCGCGGCGGCAGTGTTCACCAAAAAGGGACAGGAGGAAATCCGCGCAAACCTTGCCGTTTATCAGCAGAATGCAAAGATAATTTCCGACTGTATGGACAGACTTAATATCTGGTACACCGGCGGCAAAAACTCGCCCTACGTCTGGCTGAAATGTCCCGACGGTTTAAAGAGTTGGGAGTTTTTCGACCTGCTTTTAAACGGAGTACAGGTTGTCGGTACCCCTGGCGCAGGCTTCGGCAACAACGGCGAGGGCTTCTTCCGCTTAACGTCTTTCGGAAGCAGGGAAGTAACCGAGGAAGCCGCGTCAAGGCTTGAAAGGTTTTTATCAAAATAAATTTTCGGTGAAATATGATATTTACTCAAAGAGGCGCAGGCGTTCTTTGCCATATTTCGTCCTTGCCCAATAAATACGGCATAGGTTCGCTCGGCAAAGAGGCGTACGAGTTCGCAGATTATCTCAAAAAATCACACGTTAAATATTGGCAGATTCTTCCTCTCGTGCAGACGGGCTACGGCGACAGTCCTTACCAGTCTGTTTGCTGCAATTCCGGCAACCCTTACTTTATCGACTTGGAAGAGTTGAAGGACGAAGGGCTTTTGGATGAAGAGGAGCTTGAATCCGCGCAGATGCCGCTCGGCGATATTGACTATGAAACGCTGTACAATAACCGTTACAACGTTTTGCGCCTTGCTTACGCGCGCTTTAATATAAAGGACAGGGAATTTCTGAACTTTATCCAAAACGGCGGCTTTGACGATTACGCGCTGTTTATGTCATTGAAAAGCAGATACGGCGGCTCGTTTGACGCGTTCCCTTTATCCTATAAATATAAGGAAAAATTCGCCGTTCAGGAATTCAAAAATTCAGTATATAAAAGCGAATATTGCTTCTGGCAGTTCGTGCAGTTTATATTTTTCAAACAATGGAAAAAGCTTAAGGAGTACGTCAATTCGCTCGGCATAAAAATAATAGGCGACGTTCCTTTATACGTCGCGTACGATTCGTCCGACGTTTGGGCTCACCCTGAAATTTTCAAGCTCGACTCCGAGCTTAAGCCCACGGCGGTTGCAGGCGTACCGCCCGATTATTTCTGCGATAAAGGTCAGCTCTGGGGCAACCCTTTGTACGATTGGGACGTGCTATCTACACAGAATTACGAGTGGTGGATTGACCGAATAGAAAAGGCGAGTAAGCTTTACGATATTATCCGCATAGACCACTTCCGCGGACTTGACAGGTACTATTCAATTCCTGCCGGCAGGACGACGGCGGAGGAAGGCGAATGGCTCCCAGGACCCGGAATGCGCCTTTTTAACGAGATAAGAAGAAGATTGGGCGATATGGAAATCATCGCGGAAGATTTGGGTATACTCGACAGCGGAGTTGTTAAGCTCCGTGCAAGGACGGGTTTCCCCGGTATGAAAATACTGCAATTCGCGTTCGACGGCTCGCCCGACAATTTGTACCTCCCTAAAAATATCGAGGAAAATTCCGTGGTCTACACGGGCACGCACGACAACGATACGACTTTCGGTTTCGTCAACGCAATGAGCGAAGAGGAGTTTAAAAATTTCAAAACCGAACTCCGTTCCGCGCTTACGTCCGTAAGACTGGTTCAGCCTGTAGTCACGCGTGAGGACGCCGTGTACGCAATGAACGCCTTGGCGCTTGCCTCTAAAGCAAAGATAGCAATTCTTCCCGTTCAGGACGTGCTTGCGCTCGGCACCGAAAGCAGAATGAATATACCCTCTACGGTGGGCGGTAACTGGCAGTTCAGATTGGATAAAATACCCGACCGCCTTCACGCGGCGATACTCAGAAAAACCGTCATTAAAACGCTGAGATAAATTTTAAATAAATATCAGCGCGGAAAGCTTTAATAAGCTTTCCGCGCTCTTTTATAT
>CAMWNA010000073.1 GCA_947175515.1 uncultured Clostridia bacterium
GCGTTGCACGGCGGCTTTATGTATTTATATTCCTTAAATAAGTTCTTTGATTTTTAAAACTGCGGCGGCGCGGTTTTCTACGCCGAATTTGGAATAAATGGAGCTGATGTAGTTTCTTGCGGTACCGTCGGAAAGCTTCATTGCAGAAGCTATCTGTCTGTTCGTAAAGCCGTCGTTCAGCATAAGCGCTATTTCCACTTCCCTGTCGGAAAGTCCGTACGCTTTTTTAAGCTTTATTTCCTTATCTGTGGAAACCATCATAGCCGCGTCCGTAATTTTTTTTGCGATTTTAGCAGGAAGAATCGTATCGCCGGCATACGCGTTTTTTATTGCGTCTATAAGCGCGGTAGAACCGATATCCTTTAAAAGGTATCCGCTTGCACCGTTGTTTATCGCGCTTAAAATATAGTCGCTATCGTCAAAGGTCGTAAGCACTATTATTTTAATTTTCGGGTTCAGTTCCTTTATACGCTTCGTTGCGACGACGCCGTTCATATTCGGCATACGTATATCCATTAAAATTACGTCAGGCTTAAGCTTCTGGGCAAGGTTTACGCCCTCAACGCCGTCGCAGGCGATACCACAGACGGTAATTTCGCTTGAAGTTTCAAGCACGCTTTTCATACCCTCAGCCAAAATCATCTGGTCGTCCACAAGTAAGACTTTTATCATATTTTACTCCTTGATTTTCCTATAAGGTAAGGTTATTTCCACCTCGAACCCTTCTCCCGCTTCGCCTGAAATTGCGCAGCTTCCGCCGAGGGCTTCCGCCTTATCCTTTATGCCATTTAACCCGAAGCCGAACTTCGGCTCGCCCTCCGTGCCGCTGCCGTTATCCGAAATAAGCAGCGTGATATTGGAGAGGACGTTTTTCATCTCTATATAAAACGCCGTAGCGCCGCCGTGGCGTATGCCGTTTGCAAGGCATTCCTTTACGCTGTTGCATAGAAAACGGTATTCTTCCTCACCGACGCGCACGTCCTCCAAATCGCAGCGGATTTTAAGCTCCGTTCCGTCGATTGTCTGGGCGATAATTTCCTCAATATCCGCTTTAAGGGATTTTGAAGAATTTCTGCCGGCTAAAAGATGTACGCTTTCACGCATCTGCTCCAATGCGTTTTTCGCCTGCATATTCGCGGAAATTATCCTTTTCTTCGCTTCCTGGGGGTCGCTATCGATTAACAGCTTAGCCGCCTCGGTCTGCATAATTACCGTAGTCATAGAATGCCCCGCGTTGTCGTGTATGTCCTTGGCTATGCGGTTTCTTTCCTCGAATACCGCAGTATGCGAAAGCTGTTCGAACACATCTTTAAGCTGGGCTTTGTTTTCGTCCGCTTCTTTTAACGCCAAGCGCAGCTGTACGTTCTGCGCGTAGAATTTCAATATAAACGTGCAGATGACGAAATGAATTACGAGAATAAAAACGCCTATAAAGCTGTCACCCAGAATCTGAACAATACTCTCGTACAATGACGCGCCCTCGTTTACGACTACCCAGCCGCAGACGAACGACACGACGTAAAGCACGCAGCTTACTATAAACAGCACGGTTTTAAGCTTCATTTCATCAACGGAAATGTAGAACTGCGTAAGTATTATGCAATACAGCATAGGCAGGTACGAGTTACCCGTCAATACGCTTAACGCAAGCAAAAGCGCCGTATCCAACGCGTAGAAAACTATTTTTGCGGCAAACTGCTTTATTGCGAACGAGTTTATAATTTCAAGCCCCGTAAGCGTTGCGCAGCTTGCGACTACGGCAATCAGTTCACCCACGCCGCCTGCGGTCATATACTGCGTTGCGTACTGTGCGCAGACGAGTATTTCGGTAACTAAAAGCACGCCCATTAATATGAGCTTGAAATACTTCGTAAACAGCCTGTCGTTTAAGTTAAGTTTAAAATCGTTATTCATCGGATATCCATTTAACAGCCCTGTCCAAAGTTACCGACCGCTTAATGCTGTCAAGCTTGCCTTCGGAATAATAGCTGTAAACCTCGCCGTCAGCGCATATTATGTGGTCAATAAGATTTACGCCGTTCATACTGCAAATCAACTGTAGCTGTTTTGTAAAATTATCGTCGCTTGCGGACGGCTCCGGCGAACCGTTTAAATGATTGTGCGCAGCAACCACTCCCGACGGGTGCGAAAGAGAAATTGCTTTTATAATTTTCTCCGCCGTAACGGTAACTTTATTCCTGTCCTGAGAAGTAAAATTCAAGATGCGTTTTACTCTGCCGCTCTTTTCGGTCAGATACAGCTCTAAAAATTCTTCCTGTCTGCCCTTGAGCCTTGCCGACGCAAACGCACTGCACTCGCCGAACGTTTTCAGCGTAAACGAGCTTTTAGCCGCGTCCATACGGTTATAGCAAAGCCCCACCACCTTCAAATACCGCGCGACCGATTCACCTACGCCCGATACCGTCATAAGCTCTTCCATACTTGCGGAAAACATTTCGCTGAAGTTGACGAACCTTTCCAGTAGCGCGTGCGCCACGGGATTGGTGTTCATCCTCGGACAGGCGTTGTATAAAAGCATTTCAAGAATTTCATGGTCGAACAGCGTTTCGTCCGCGTCCAGCTTTGCGCTCATCCGCGCGCGGTGTCCTTCGTGCAAAATTTTACCCCTAAACCTTACTTTTATAGTAAATTCATTTTACCATAAATTTAAAAAAGTGTATAATGTTTTTGAACGGAATTTTAAATTAGGTGGAATTATGAACGAACTTTTTAACTCGGCTGTAAAATATATTTCGGAAATAGTCAAATTCGACAGCTCGCAGAAGCCCGCGGAGTGCGGCGCGCCCTTCGGCAAGGAAACGGCGGAATGCCTTGAATACTTTTTAAAACTAGCCGCCTCGTTCGGCTTCGAAACCAAAAATTACGATAATTACGCAGGCGAAGTTATCTTCGGCGAAGGGGAGGAATTTGCTATTTTGGCGCACTTGGACGTAGTGCCTGCCGGCAGCGGCTGGACGCACGAACCCTTCGGCGGAGAAATAGATTACGATAACCGGAAAATCTGGGGCAGGGGTACGATGGACGACAAAGGTCCTGCCGTTTGCGCACTGCTTGCATTAAAGACTTTAAAGGATACGGGCTTTAAACCGAAAAAGAAAATTAAGCTTATCGTAGGCTGTAACGAGGAAAACGGCTGGGCGTGCATAGATTATTACAACGCGCACGCACATATGCCCGAAACCGGCTTTTCGCCCGACGCGGACTTCCCCGTTATATATGCGGAAAAAGGCATACTGCATTTAAAGCTAAAATTCGGCGCGGATAAAAATTTTACCGCTTTAAAGGGCGGCGAACGCGGAAACATGGTTTGCGACTTATGTGAGGTAACCGCACAGGCAGACGGCGGCAGGCTGAAAAAATACAACCTGACTTCCGAAAACGGAAAAATAGTTTCGCGCGGCAAGTCTGCGCACGGCTCCACGCCGGAGCTTGGAGTGAACGCGATTGCTCCCATTCTTCTTTACTTGGGTCTTGATAAAATGCACGCTCTTTTATTTGAGGACGGATTCGGCATTCAAAGCTTTGAGGACGAAACGGGCAGGCTTACCTTTTCCCCCAACGTTATAGAACAGACTGCGGACGGAATTTTCGTGACCTGCGACGTACGTTACCCTGCTACGTTTGATAAAGCGCAGATTTTAAGCGCAATTGAAAGCCGCGGCGTAAGCTACGAAATCCTGCACTATCAAGCTCCCCTTTACAACGACAAGAACTGCGAGCTTATAAAAACGCTGTGCGGAGTTTATAACGAGGTTACCGGCAAGCATATGCAGCCCGTAGCAATCGGCGGAGGCACGTATGCGCGCGCCCTTAAATGCGGCGCGGCGTTCGGACCCGAGGAAGAAGGCGAAGAACAGACCATTCATAAGCCGGACGAATACATCACTTTCACAAAAATAGAGCGCTGTCTTGAAATTTACAGACTTGCAGTTGAGAGGTTGACCCGCAAATAAAATGGCTAAGAAAAAACTTTCACGAAGAATAATAGCGCTTATAGTCTGTCTTTCTATAGTCGGCGCACTGCTTTTATTCTGCCTCGGTCTGCAGATTGCTTTCACCGTTGCCGACGGAATCGAGTGCTGGCGCCCCGATTATGAACAGCTTTCAGAAGAAGAAATGCTGCAGCTAATCGAGAACGAAGACTACGACGCACTTTACAGGCAAACCGGTTTAACGCAAACGGGTATTAAGCGCGCGCTTGCTAAGGGCGAACGCGGAATAGAGCGTATACTTGAAATACAGGACGACTTTTTTGCCGAGCACAAGGTCGAAAACGACTTCTTTGCGCCCTTCGTTTGCACTGATTTTATCGAAAAACAGATAACTAATATTTATTTGGAGGACGGCGATATTCTCGTCACCTCCTCCACCCACCTTTCGGGCTGGCGTATGGGACACGCAGGGCTTGTGACTAACTCTTCTTTAAGTCAGGTTTTACAGGCGAACGCTATAGGTTCGACCAGCAACATCGGAACAGTCGGAGACTTTACAACCAGAGTGAATTTTATGGTGCTTTCACCGAAAAACGTTGACGGTCAAACAAAAGCCAAGGTTGCGGAAGCCGCCGAAAAAAATCTGCAGGGTAAAGTTTACGACCCCACCGCAGGGGTATTTTCAAGCAAGAACAAGTGTGAAAGAACCCAGTGCGCACACATAGTCTGGTACGCTTATAAATCTTACGCCGGTATTGACATAGACGGAAACGGCGGACTTGTGGTTACCCCTAAAAATATTGCCAATTCGCCAGAAATGGAGCTTGTGCAGGTTTTCGGTTTCGATATAGACAAGCTTTGGCGGTAAAAAAATAACCTCTTGCAAAAAAATATATTTTAGTGTATAATGGCTATAATATAAATAAAAGTTTAAGGAGGCTTTATTTATGAAAAAGAAAATCATACTCCCCTGCGTTCTGTCTGCGGCGCTGTGCGTACCATTCGCGTTGGCTATTTCAGGATGCAATAACGATAAAAACCAAGAAAGCGTAAACGCCAACGAAATTTACGCGCTTTCGGCTGTTTCCAGCGTGGAATATTTACAAACCCTTGACGGAGAAGCTACGGCTAAAAGCTCCGCAGCTCTTGCGGCAACGGCACGGCCCACTTACGTTACGGACGACGACGTTGCAGGTTTAAAAAACTGCCTTACAATGTTCAACGATATTTTAAGCGACGGAATGCAGCAAAGCGTTACGACCAACACAAATACGGAGGGCGAATTCAAGGACTACTCATACGTTTTAACGGTGACGGTTCCCGATACCGCCGGCAATAACGACGTTTTTACAATGTACTACAATGAAACGGAAACGCGCACCGAGGTTGACGACGGCGAAACCGAAATCAAAACGAGGCTCGTCGGGGTTATGGCGGTAGGCGAAGCAAGATACGACGTAACCGGTGAAAAGGAAGTTGAATACGAACACGGCGAAACGGAAACTTCAATTGAGTTTACCACAAAAAGCAAAGTCAACCCTTTAAACTATATAGTAGTTGAACAGTCCGTGGAAAACGGTGAAATCGAATACGAGTATAAAATTTATCAGAACGGCAGAAAGATTATGGACGCCGAAATAGAAGTCGAGTTGAAAAAAGGCGGCGCGGAACTTGAATTTTGCGTAAAAGACGCGCTTGCCGGACAAAAGACAAAGTATAAAATAACCACCTCGGGAAATTCTTTATACGATATAAAATTCCAAGTCAACGGCAATACCGATAAAATCACCGCAAGGGAGCTTACCGACGGACGGTTCGAGCTTACCTATTCCAACGGATATTCTGAAACAGTTTAAGTTTATTATAAGTTTAATAAAGCCCGAAATCTTCAAAACAGAAGATTTCGGGCTGTTTGTTATGCAGGTATTTAATTGTATTTCCGCAACGACACACTGTATCAAATTTTAAAGTAATAATAAAACGGCGTAGCCGCGCGCTCGTTTATTCAAGCACCCGCCACAGTGCCATTTTAAGTTCTACCATATAATATAGTTGAGAAAATTTTATGTTTTTGTTATAATATCAAACGAAAATTTTTACAAAGGAATAATTATATGCGTAGTAGAAACAATTTAGTAGAGCTTTTTAGATTTCTATTTAGCATTTTGGTTGTCGGCTATCATATACAAATGACTTTTGTAGGCGATAGCACAAACTTTTTTGAAAATGGCGCACTTGCGGTTGAGTTCTTTTTCTTAATTTCGGGCTATTTCCTTGCAAGGTCTATTGAAAAGATAAGCTCAAAAGAAAAATATAACCCTGCGCTTGAAAGTTGCCGTTTTATGGGTAATAAAGTTAAAGGCGTTTTACCTACACACTTAACGGCGATTTTTGCGGTTATAATAGTTATATTGGTTTGTGATTTAGCTAATTCGGGGCATATATTACTGAACGGCTTACCGAACATATTTTTAGTGCAAGAGGGCGGTATTTGGACGGAAGCCTATGCAAGTGCGTTAATAGTTCCCGAATGGTATTTATCGGCAATGCTTTTATGTATGCTGTTTATCGTTCCTATTGCGTTGCTGTTAAGGAAGAAAATCAATAAAGGAATTTTAGTAATTCCGATTTTGCTTGGTGTTTTGGGTGTTATAGCCGTTATTTATGGTCTTTGCACGAATTGGGCGTTCACTACGACTTTCGTATATGATTTAAGGGCTTGGGGTGAAATGTGCGTAGGTATGTTTGCTTATTATCTTTCAACCGTTATAGCTAAAAAAGAATTAAAAAAAGCATCGTCCATGACATTAAAAATTGTTGAAATGATTTGCTACTGTGCGCCTATAATACTTGGTTTCATTCCTATAAGCAAAAGTTTAGAACCCGTTTGTATGGTTGTTGCTGTTGTTTGCGTATTTGTTGCGATTTCAATTACTTTTGCTGGTAAAGGCGTAATTGTTACAAATTCAAAAGTAAATAAAGCGTTCGGTTATCTCGGCAGTTTGTCGCTTGCAATTTATTTATTCCACCCCGTAATCATTACATTGTTGGAATATGTCGGCGGTCTTGAAATTTGGGCAATATACCTTATTGTTTTTGCGGTATCTCTTGCGTCCGCCGTTATCTATAACTTAATTGTTGTGCTTATCAAAAGGCTTATAACTACACTTAAAAGCCGTAAACAAACTGAAAGCACCGAAGTACAGAATTAAATTAAAATCAGATAATAAAAGGGCAAACCTTAAACGGCTTGCCTTTTTTATTTATAGAAAAACACAACCTTACCCGACAGTATTCGAATAAGGTTGCGTATGGTGCACCGTAACGAATTTTGTGCTGCGCCCAAAGCGTCGCTTCGCTCGCACGAATCGTACGGCTTCTCGCACTTGCGATATTACAAAATGACCGAAGGCAAAAGCCTTCGGTCATTTTGTGGTGCACCGTAAGGAATTCGAATCCCTAGCCTTTGGTTCCGTAGACCAACGCTCTATCCAGTTGAGCTAACGGTGCATAAATCTTTATTAAATTTTCAGCCAAAGGCTTATGCCTTTGTTATGCACTTCATAAGACCAACGCTCTATC
>CAMWNA010000074.1 GCA_947175515.1 uncultured Clostridia bacterium
CAAATGCATCAGACTGTAAATCTGACGTCTCCGACTTCGGTGGTTCGAATCCACCTCCTCCCACCAAAAGCAACCTAAAACGAACCACTTTTTAGTAGTAAATTTTAGGTCGCTTTTTTTCATTAACGAACATAAGAACTGACTTTTTTAAATAAAATTGCTAAAATCTATTATTTAAATAGAGAAGATAATTATGGAACACTTATTTAATGACATTTTAGACAAAGATGAGCAAATCGTAAAAGTTATAAAGCCATCTAAAGGCAGATATTTGAAAGCTCCGATTATGCCTTTTGCCATTCCTATATTTTGGCCGCACTTAATTTTATTTATGGTTTTAACATTGTTTACGCTTCCGTTTTTTTATTTACACGGCTATAAGAATTTGTATTATGCTTATACTAATAAACGTTTGATTATACGAAAAGGAATTATAGGAGTTGATTACAAAACACTTGACTATAAGTATATTACAGCATCGTCTGTGAATGTCGGTTTTTTGGACAAAGGTAGACATATAACAACCGGCACATTATCTTTCCAAAGTCCCACTACTTCCATAAAGTTTAATTATGTTGAAAATCCATATGATTTATTGAGAGAAATAAAAGAGTATATGAATACGGTAAACACAGATTGATTTTCATTGTCAAAGTTTACTATAACTTTGATTATTAGTTTTACGTTGCTATCACTCCACTAGCAAAAGGAACTGACTAAAAGTCAGTTCCTTTTGCTGTGTGTACGGAAAATAGGAGTTTGAACAACAGCTCGCCCAAGCAAACACTGTTTGCGCGTATGCGCAAACTCCGCCTTGACTTTTTGAAGTTCCTACAAAAAGTCGTTTATATTATTTTTTTCGTAACGGTAGTTTGTTCGGCGGCATAGCCGCGCCCTCGTTATATAAAGCACCCACCACAGTGCCATAAGCCTTTTTTACGCTGTCAAACAGTTGAAAATTAGATGTATTTGTAGTACAATGACTGTACGATAAACAGTAATTCATTAAAGGAGCTAACTACTATGGAAATAGTTTCGAATTATCAATGTTACAGATATAATGGCGATTTATATCTTATTGATTTGACGCTCAATATTTATTCGGATAAAATTGACTGGAATGAAATGAACGTGCCCGAAGACGGAGTTGAGCCTATGAATTGGCAAGTTCCGTATCTCGAACAATATTTGACTTTGGACGGAATTAAAAAAATTTGTGAACTCTATGACGAACCCTCGCCACCTGTAAACCCGTGTCGTGTAGTATTTTTTCTCTATAAATGTGGCGGTAAAGTATTACATACTCCGTATGGAAACTTTCCTCTTATGGATACGCTTAAAACGCCGAAACACTTAAAAAAAATTGTTGAGTTTGATGAAGAAGATTAAAATAAATTTCAATTTAGCGTAGAATATTCGTTTTAGGTTATTACTGCTCCACCAAAGATAATCGACACACATTTCGTTGCGTGCGTAATTGTTTATACGATAATCACACTTTAACAAACGTAATTTTTTAGCGGTTCAATTCAGTCCACTATTCGTTTACCAATTTTGAAAGAGTTTGAACAAATATTTATTCAAACTCTTTTTTATATTGTTTATGCTTTTATACAATCGTTTCTTAAATCAAAATTATCCATATTATGCACTTGCGTAAATTTCTTATTTATATTAAAATACCATTATGGAATTCAAGGGAGTTAATATGATAAAAACGCTTAGTTTGATTAAGGACAATTGTCCGCAAAACCATTCTTGTCCTGCCGTTAAAGTGTGTCCCGTCGGCGCACTGTCGCAAAACGGGTTTGACGCACCTATAATAAATCACGATAAATGCATAAGATGCGGTAAATGCTCTAATTTCTGCCCCAAGAAAGCGCTTGTACTAAAATAATAAGCTTTTTAGCACTACCATTACCAAATTGCCGAGTAAAATTTTGGGATCGGCGGAAGGTTTATCGATATTGTCAAAAGCAAATTCAAGCAAAATAGAGAAATATGAATACGACGTGGCATCACGTATTAAACTGATTTTTGTTATAATAGCTACAAGATAAACATTAATTTAACGGAGAGAAAATGCAATGGATAAAACACAAATCTTTGAATTTATATCAGAGCAGAAAACGGCGTTTATTGCATCCGTCAATGAGCAAGGTTTTCCCGTGATAAGGGCTATGCTTGCCCCTCGTAAAATAGACGGGAACGAGATTTATTTCTCTACAAACACCTCGTCAAATAAAATAAAACAGTACTTGGCAAATAATAAAGCGTGTATCTATTTTTATAAACGCGGAAAATTTAAATATCAAGGCGTTTCAATAACAGGCGAAATGCAAGTTTGTACCGACCAAGCAACCAAAGACGAAATTTGGCGTTTCGGTGACAAACTGTTTTATAAGCAAGGTGTAACCGACCCAGATTATTGCGTGTTAAAGTTTAAGGGTATAACAGCCGAATATTATTGCGATTTTAAGATTGAAAGAATTGAATTATAAATTTTAATTTATAATTAAACTTTCTTGCAGCAATTTTTCAGCTGTTCGTTTTAATTTACCGCCACTACTCCACTATTTTTGTAAAAGAGCGAACCGACACGGTTCGTTCTTTAAGTTTGCCCGATAAATAATTTAAGGGCTTGCAATAATTACAAATAATGTATTGATTTATGCTTTAAAAGTTGACTTACCGGCGGAAAGCGTGTATCATATAAAGACGAACGAGGAAGTGTTTTTTTATGTTTGCAATTACTAATGACTTATATTATATAGGCGTCGACGATACGGATATTGACCTGTTTGAAGGGCAATACGACGTGCCGAACGGTGTTTCTTACAATTCATATTTATATATAGATGAAAAGATTACGGTATTCGATACCGTTGACAAGCGTAAAACCGCCGAATGGCTTAAAGCGCTTGAAGACGCTTTAAAGGGCGCACAGCCGGATTACCTCATCGTTTCGCATATGGAACCGGACCATGCGGCAAGCATACCTGCTTTTTTAGAGAAATACCCCTCCGCCACCATTGTCGGCAATGAAAAGACGTTTATACTTTTCGATAGATTTTTCGGCGGTTTACACGCACGAAAGCTTACGGTAAAAGACGGCGACAAGCTTGACCTTGGAAAACACAACATAACTTTCGTATTTGCGCCTATGGTTCACTGGCCCGAAGTTATGTTATCTTACGACGGCACGGATAAAATTCTGTTTTCCGCGGACGCATTCGGAAAATTCGGCGCGCTTGCGCACGACGAAGATTGGCTTGACGAAGCAAGACGCTACTATATCAATATAGTAGGCAAATACGGCAACTCCGTTCAAAACGTTTTGAAAAAGGCTGCCGCACTTGATATTAAAACTATCTGCCCCCTGCACGGTCCCGTTTTAAAAGATAACCTTGAATACTATATAAGTAAGTACGATACGTGGAGTTCGTTCCGCCCTGAGGAGAACGGAGTATTTATAGCGTACGCATCTATCTACGGCAACACAGCCGCAGCCGCCGAAAAGCTTTATAACGAGCTGAAAAAGCGCGGAGTTAAAGCCGAAAAGGCTGATTTAACTAGATGCGACAGCGCGCAGGCGGTTGCAAACGCATTTAAGTACGATAAGCTTGTTATAGCAAGCGTAACCTACGACGGCGGAATTATGCCCTGCACGGAAGCTTTTATAAATAAGCTTAAAGCAAAAAATCTCAGCAAGCGCACGGTCGGGTTTATTCAGAACGGAAGCTGGGCGCCGCTCGCAACAAAAATTATGCGCTCTGCTTTTGAAAGCTTTAAAGACGTATCATTCTGCGGCGTGACTGTTACAATAAATTCCGCACCGGACAAAACGTCAGACGGGCAGATTACCGACTTAGCCGAAGAACTTGCCAAATAAACTGCGCAATTATGGTTTTAAACAAATAATCTGCTATCTGCTTGAACAAATTTTTACGACATGGTATAATTATCAAAACACAAAAAGGAGACCTTTATGGAAAACAAATACAAAGGCACTAAAACTGAAAAAAACCTTGAAGCGGCTTTTGCCGGAGAATCGCAAGCAAGGAACAAATACACCTACTTTGCGTCCGTTGCCAAAAAAGAAGGCTACGAGCAGATTTCAGCTCTGTTTTTAAAAACTGCCGACAACGAAAAAGAACACGCCAAAATGTGGTTTAAAGAATTACAGGGCATAGGGAACACCGCGCAGAATCTTGCAGAGGCAGCCGGCGGTGAAAATTATGAATGGACGGATATGTACGAAGAATTTGCAAAGACTGCCGAAGCAGAAGGCTTTAAGGAGCTTGCCGAAAAATTCAGAATGGTCGGCGCGATTGAAAAGCACCACGAAGAAAGATACCGCGCTCTGCTGAAAAACGTTGAAACCGCAAAAGTGTTTGAAAAGAGCGAGGTTAAAGTTTGGGAATGCCGAAACTGCGGACATATTGTAGTAGGAACGAAAGCCCCCGAAGCGTGCCCCGTGTGCAATCATCCGCAAAGCTATTTCGAAGTACACGCGGAAAATTATTAAAATAACGAGGACGGGTTTTCACCCGTCCAAATTTAACTAAATTTCGGCAAGAGTTGACAAGTTACGGCATACGGTATATAATAGTTGCATAAAAAAAGTTTTTTGAGGGAGAAAATGAAAAAGAAGTTTTCCGAATTTTTCAAAGGTTACGGAATGGAAATTACGGGCAACAACGCGTACGGGATCGTGAACGGTTATGAAACCAACGCCGAGCTTAACGTAATGAACAACAACTATCCCTTAAGGCTACATATTTCTTTCTACGCCACTGACGAGCAGAAAAGGAATATTCAGACGGCTTTAAGGAACGCTGCAATTAAATTTTGCGTATACCAGCTGACAAAGTACGGGCTTATGCTAGGCTTAAACGATATGACGACGGGAAGGCTTTTAAAAAGACTGCCTTCAATATTAGATACTGTGTACGGAATTGTCGGTGAAAACGGCGGACTGGACTCAGGCACCTGCCCCGTATGCGGAAACCTGCTTGATACCGAACACAGCAAACAGCGAAACGTAGAAGGCTTGACCCTGACGTTAGACGACGCCTGCGTTGATCAGTTAAACGCTGTTATCGACGCGGAAAACGAGGACTTCAAAAACGCGCCTAACAACTACCTGTTGGGTTTTTGCGGAGCTTTGGTTGGCGCGATTGTGGGAACGGGTATTGCGGTTGCACTTTTCGCGGCAGGATTCATCTCCTCCCTTTCGGCGGTAATTTCCGTACTTTTAGGGGCTTTCCTATATGAGAAATTCCGCGGTAAGCCTAACAAAATGATGATTGTAATAGTTGCGGCTACCACCCTTGTGTTTATGCTTGCCTCAGTACCAGTTATATACATAGTCGACGCGGGCATAGCTGCAAAAGACGTAGGGCTTGATATGAGCGCGATTGAAGCTTTCAAAATAGTTATGGAAGATGCTGAAGTTTCAAGGGCGTTCTATCTTGATTTAGCAATGGCGTTCGTATTCTCAGCATTAGGTATAGGCGTAGAAATTGCTTACCTTATGAGAAGAATTAAGAGAAACAAAAACATAAAATAATTTGAAACGCGGCGCGGACGAATTATCGTCCGCGCTATTTATTTTTTATTCGTTTTCCTGCAATTACAAATAATGGAATACACGCTTTACGCATAAACTTAAATAAACTCCTCAAAATATCATTGACGGAGGAAAGTTATGCAATTTGACCAGACCAAAACTTACAGAAATCTTGCCAGAAGTTTTGCCGGTGAAAGTCAGGCGGGAATGCGCTACCAGTTAATTGCGCGCCTTGCTACACAGCAGGGATATTTCACGCTTTCGGACACCATTAAAACTCTTGCCAAGAATGAAACGGTACACGCAAGAAGATTTTTCGAGGAATTAAACAAGCGCGGTGAAAAGCTTGACAACATTGACCTTGACGCTGGCTATCCCTTTCACGGAGGTGATTTAGGGGAATGCTTACGCCACGCGACAGACGATGAACATCAGGAACACACCGTGATTTATCCTGCTTTTGCAAAGGACGCTGAAGAAGAAGGTTTTAAGGATATTGCCGCTTTATTTAAGCTTGTTGCACAGGTTGAAGTACGGCACGAAATGATTTTCAATTACCTCCACGAAGCGTTTACGAAAGGAAAGCTTTTCAGCAACGAAACGCCTATACTTTATATTTGCAGCGACTGCGGATATATGCATACCTCAACTAAGGCTTGGGACGTGTGTCCGTTATGCAAGTCAAGTCAGGGCGACGTTGAATTGCACATTCCGTTTCAGAAGGAGAAAATATGAGAAAAACCAACGAAAACAAGTCTGTAAAGAACAACGGCAAAAGCAGCGAATCCAAGAGCTGCGGAAAGGCTAACAACGGGGCAAAGAACTGTGGCAAAAACACGAAAAACTGCAAATAAGTTTAAAGACAGCTACGACCCCAACGGAAGTTACACCGGTACGCCCGTAGACGGCGGAAAGCCTATACAGGACGCGGACGATTTGTAACTTTTAAAAAAGGACGCAGGGCGGTAATTTTACCGCCCTGCGTTTTTAATTTTAATCTTCTAAACCTAATAAATAATCGGCACTTACACCGAAAAACTTTGCAATAACGGCTACCGCCTCCGCGTTAGGCGTTCTGCTTTCATTTTCCCACTGCGATACCGCTTGGGCACTTAAATTTAAAAGTTTAGCCAACCCTCTTTGGCTTAGCTCTTTTTCAAGCCGCAATTCTTTTAATCTTTCCGCAAATACTTTCATAAAGAAATTATATAAAATGTTGCAAAAAAACGCTTGACTGTACTCATTTGAATACATATAATATTATTAACCTCAATTGATTACATGATAAGGAGCAACTATGGAGTATTCTTTGTTATACGATATTATTGAAATGAACAAGCTGAACGATTATCGCGACGAGTTAATAAAAGATGAAAACGACGGTTTTTTTAAAGACGAACGCTGCGCACGTGAAGAATTGGAAAAACTTTTAAGCAAGGAGCATATGAAGCTTGTTGACCGTTATAAATTCCATATCAACCTTCGCGAGGGATATATAAACTATCAGACAAGCATAAAGCTTTTAAATTACGGCATTAAAATAGGTATGCAAATTCAAAAGGCTTTTGACGATGATGAACAGTAAAAATAATAAGTCTAAATCTAAGCTTCTTTCTGATAATATACAGAAAATAAGTTGAAAAATTAAGCGGCGGCGCGCTTAAAAAG
>CAMWNA010000075.1 GCA_947175515.1 uncultured Clostridia bacterium
GTATAATATTATTGAGGTTAAAAGCTATGTCAATATTTGCAACACGATTAAGAGAATTAAGAAACGAAAAGAACCTATCGATGAAAGATTTAGCAAAAGAAATTAACACAAGCGACGCAGCCATTTCAAATTGGGAAAATGATATTAACGAGCCGAAAATTTCTTATCTCATAAAGCTTGCTAAATTGTTTGATGTATCAACTGACTTTTTGTTAGGTCTAAACGACTAAACAAATTTATAGTAGAACAAAATGTACGGGCGCACGGTAAAACCGTGCGCCCGTACTTTAACCGTAAAGTCAGTTCTGCGATATGTATTTTGAAAGGGAATAAGTTATATCCCTGTCGGCGATGTTTGCAACGGGTGCGAGAGGGAAATTGATTTCAGGCTGGGGGTTGTAGCTTTCCGCATAGCTATCCATACCGGAAGTATTTGAAAAGGTCTGCGCGGCAAAGCCTTCCTGCGCGGCGTTTGCGGACTGCATTACGGAAGCCACTCCCTGCACGGCGGAAATCACCTCCGAAATTTCCTCCGCGCTTTTTAAGGCGGTTTTCATATCCTCGCCGCCGACGGCTTCGAGGACGGGCTTTACCTCTGACAGGAGATTTTGCGCGCCAGAGCTTCCACCGTACAGCAAAAGCGCAAGAATTATAAAAAGTTGCATAATTTAAGCTCCTTGCATAAATTGGTATTAACATTATATGTTAAAAGCGAGTTTTGCGCTAAATAAGGAAATTATGAAAGATTTTAAAAGTTACAACCCACCCGAAAACCAAAACCCCAACCCGAACGCCAACACCGCCGACGGCAATAAAAGCGGTGCGAACGCACCCAAGGCAAGCGATATAAATTCAACCGTGGAGCTTGCCAAGGTTCTATCGCGTGCTATGAACGGCAAAAGCGAAGGTCAGCTTTTACATACCATAATTGCCGAGGCCGAGCGCGGCAAGCGCGAAGGCACGCTTTCCAATACCGACCTTGACAATTTTTACAACGCGCTTTCGCCGCTTTTGGACGGCTTCAAGCGCAAGAAGCTGAAAGAAGTTATCACCAAGCTTAAAAGCATTTAATCTCTCCTGAAGTTTTTTAAAAGACGGGGCGGCGGACTTTTTAGTCCGCCGCCCTGCTTTTACCAAGCTTGAATTTTGTTAATGAATTGTTTTACCGTTGTCGTCGCTGCGCCCTGCAAAGCTTCCGTCTTCATAATAGTAGTTTATTCCGTCCGCGCTGTGGACGTCTTGCGTACAGCCCATATCGTTCGTAACAGTTGCCGTATAACGGTGTGATTTATCATATGAAGTTTGTTCCCAATCATCCAAAAGCGAACGGCTTGCGTAGAATTCGCCTACCGCGGCAAGATTGCCGACGTCGCAACCCTTGGGAATTGCAATAAGCGCTCCGTTTTTGGCAATCACGAAGTTGGGCGCGACCATTCCGACAAGCATTAAAATCGCCTGATAAGGTATGGTAAGCCATATTACGATAAACTGTACCAGTGAGTCAAAAAACGCTGCCGCCGCCGATACCTTAAAAACGTTTTTAAGCGTCGCTCTATTTTCTTTATTCAGACTTCTGCAAATCTGCTTGTAGCTGTCGTTATACCTTATGAACTTTGTTGCAAGGAATGAAAAAATTAAGTATCCGACGACTAAAACTATAAGCCCTGCGCTGACCATATCAAGACAAGAGAACAGAACCATCCCGACGATTACGGATAACAATATGCCTAGCGCAGACAGGTAAGAAATAACTCTTTTGGATATCAGCCTGTACCTTACTCCTACGCCCAGAATTAGCAGCTCCTCCTGCGAGGCGCTTTTTCGGAACTGCTTCCATTCCTTTTCGTGTATGGAAACGTCAAATAAATCAAGTTTTTCCATCTTCTCCTCCGTGTAAATATTTATAATATTATTTTACATATTTTAAATATGTATGTCAAGTAATAAACGCTGAAAATATTTATAAAAATCATTCACATATTATAAAATAAGATTATGGATAAAAGTTTTATACGCGACAGGTACGCGAAAATACGGCTGGCGCACAATATGTCCGCCAGAAAACTGAGCTTGGAGCTTGGGCAGAGTACCGAATACATCAATCAAATAGAAAGCGGAAAGAATATGCCCTCCGTCGAGGGACTTTTGAATTTCTGCAATTATTTTAATATTTCCGTCGGTGAATTCTTCGAGGAACGGTTTAACTATCCGGTAGAGTATGCAAGCATATTAGAGGAATTGAATAAAATGGACGCTATGACGGTAAAACATATCTACGAATTACTTAAAATAATAAACAGATAAAAAACCTAAGCAAAATATTGACGGAAAAACGCACTTATTATATGGAATTATAAAATTATTTTTTCAGAACTGCCCTTACGGCGATAGCAAAACCTCCCGAACTATAAGTTTGGGAGGTTTTACTATATTAAGAAAGCTAAATTGAAATTTATCTTTATTTCTTTTTCGATTTATAAACAAAAATCTCTCCTTTCCCTATCACTTCGGACATCGGCACTTCTTGAAAAATTTCGGTTTCAAAATCGTAATTTGAAATAAATAGGCGTACTTTCAGTTTGTTGTCCTCAACTTTTACCTGATTCATTGCAAAATGAATATTCCAACTCGGAATTTTACCTTGTACTACAAGTTCTTGGAAATGCTTTTTTGCGTTAAAGTCTGTTGGTAATATTCTTAATACATCGTTTTCAATATCGTAGCAATACATTTTCATTTTATAGCAATTCCAAATTACAATATGCTCGCGTGTAATTCGCCACATAGAAAGTCCGCTGTTTCGTAAAAGCCATCTACCAATCACACCCGTATTAGCGTCGATAAGACAAATGCTAAGTTCGAAAATCTCACAAACAAGAGCATTGTCTAAGAGTTCTATTTGGCTTATATCGCGTAAATCTTTGTTGTCGTTTGCCCAAACAAGCGCGCCGTTTTCCATTTCGTAACAGCTTATATAAGGTTTTACACCTGTCGTACAGTAAGAATATACCTTTTTGCCGTCATACGAAACGGGTATTTCGTTTTTGTATCCGCTCAATGACAAGGCGAATTGAGATAAGATGTTTCCGTTCCTGTTGAAAAACTTCACTTCGCCGTGCGCGTCTTCGCCAGTAGAATACGTTGCCTCGCACCAGCCAATTTTTTCAGTTTCGTATGGCTCATAAATTACCTTATAGTGTTCGTGTTTTAGCCTTTCGATTTTCATTAAAACCTCTTATCACTTATCTAATATCCTTTGCTTTGCTTTTCGTTTTTGCTAAATTGAAATTTATGATTATTTCAACAATTCATTTAATTCTTCTAGTGATAGCCCTCTAATCAGTATATTATTATCTTTTTCATCAATAGCAAACTTCATTAGTTTATTTATTGCCTCATAATAATTCATATTTCCTAAAACCACATTATTCGTTGTACTTACAAGTATTAATTTCCATTCGTTTACTTCTGTGTTATCTACTTTATACAATAATCTTGGATTTTTAGGAATAGTAGTTAAAGTACCTTCCGTTAATGCAAATGCACCAAACGGCTTACCGTCTTTACCGTTATAAAAATTTGGATTTCCTGCATAAGCATTCTCCCAATCATTAATTTCTTTTTTCTTAAATTTATCAAATAATCCCATAATCAATCTCCTCTACAAATTACTGTTTATCGTAACGCTCAACAAGTTCAAGAAACTTTTTCTCGTTAAGAATCTCATTGGACACATACTTACCGTTATAAAATACGGCGTAATTCGTCCACGCCATAGGCGCGTTTTGTGCTTTTTCCTTTCTGTCTATAAATACGCTTTCAAACGGTATTCCTTTATCTTTTGCCGCTTGTTCGACTATCGGAACGTACTTTGCCGTAAACGGACAACCGTGCGTATAATACACGACAAACCCTTGCTTGTCTATATGCGGATTTTTTGCGTTTTCTTTGAATTTCGGAACGGGCGCATTGTTATCGAACGGTAAATATAGTAAAGTAAAATTCGGCTTTGCGTTATCCGCGACCTTAAACCCTTTATAAGCAAGATATTTCGGATCGGACAAAAACGGCATCTTTTTCGGCGAAGATATAACGGTAATTCCGTGTTTGCCTTGCGCTTTTGCATCGGCGATACAAGCATTTAATAAATCGTTTGCATAGCCGTGTCCTTTGAACGAGCCCGATACCCAAAAGCAATTTATGTGCATATAGCTGTTCGCTTCGATAGGACACCAAGCATTTTCGGCGAGTATGTATTCGATAAAGCATTTGCCGCGTTCAACGGATTTCAAAAACACCAATCCGTCCTTTATTCTTTCTTTGAGCCACGCTTTCTTGCTTGCTACTTGTATATCATTATTGTTCGATATGGCGCAACAAATATGTTCCTTTTCCAAATTGTCGAGTGTGAGTTTAATATATTCCATATTTCTTGTTCTCCGTTAAATTACTGTTTATCTTAGAATAATTATATCATTAAAGTGAAAGTAAAGCAACGTATTAAATTTAGCATAAATTATTAACGTCTACATATCTCGCTAGGCTACAAGTAGTCTAGTTCGTCCGAAAAAAGATTAAACGAAAAGGCGCAGCTTTACGCTACGCCTTTTCGTTTATCTTCGACTTTCCCAAAGTTCCCTACGGGATAAGTAAATGTGTCCGCCCGCTTTTATTAACTTAATTTATATAAAGTGAAGTTGAAAGGTATCTTTCTCCGCTGTCGGGAAAGACGACGGCTATGCTTTTGCCCGAATTTTCCTCGCGCTTTGCCACACTTACAGCCGCGTGCAGCGCCGCGCCCGAGGATATGCCGATAAGCAGACCTTGAGTTTTTGCAAATCTGCGTGCGGCGGAAAAAGCCGCCTCTTCCGAAACGGTAAAAAATTCGTCAATTACGCCTTTATCTAAAATTTTCGGCGTGAAGCCTGCGCCTATGCCCTGAATGCCGTGCGGCGGCTGGGTTGACGGCTCTACCGCGACGACCCTGATTTCGGGTTTTTTGTTTTTTAAATATCTGCCCGCACCGCTAACCGTGCCGCCGGTACCGACGCCTGCAACGAAGATATCTATTTCGCCTTTAATATCCTCCCAAATTTCGGGGGCTGTGGTTCTTTCGTGCACAAGCGGATTTTCGGGGTTTGTAAACTGCCCTAGCGTTACGCCGTCGCGCGCTTCCCTTATTAGCTCCGCACGGGCAATTGCGCCTTTCATTCCATTTTCCTCAGACGTTAAAACTACTTCCGCACCGTAAGCCTTTAAAATTTTTACGCGCTCCGCGCTCATATTTTCCGGCATAACGATAACCGTTTTGTACCCTTTTGCCGCCGCGATTGCCGCAATTGCTATGCCCGTATTGCCCGAGGTCGGCTCTACAATTGTTCCGCCTTTTTGCAACGCGCCGCACGCTTCGGCTTGTTCAATCATTGCCAGCGCAGCCCTGTCCTTTACCGAACCGGCAGGGTTAAAAAATTCAAGCTTTGCAAAAATTTTTGCGCGTAAACCGTTTTGCTTTTCAAAATTTTCAAGCCGGAGAAGGGGAGTTTTGCCGATAAGCTGATTTAAGGAATTGAACGCCGTCACCTTTTTGCAAGCTCCTTTATCGCGGAAATAAAACTTTCGCACTCGTTTTGGGTATTGAATGCGGAAAGCGACGCGCGGATAAGTCCGTCGGAGTTAAGCGCTTCGTGCATAAGCGGCGCACAGTGCAAGCCGCCGCGGACGCAGATTGAGTATTCTTCCGAAAGCCTGTACGCCGCTTCTTCCGACTGCATAGCTTCGAGGTTAAAAGTAACTATACCGTATAGGTTGGGCTTGGAATAAAGCTTAACACCCTCTATTTCTTTAAGCTCACTGTGGCAATATTCCGTATAAGCAGTAACCTTTTGCATATCTTCGCCGAGGTGCGAATTTAAATAAAGCGCACCCTCGCCCAAGGAAACTATTGCGGAATATGAAACGGTACCGCTTTCAAGCCTGTCGGGGTAAAAGTCGGGCATATTTAAATTGTAGCTTTCGCTACCCGTGCCGCCGAAAAGCACGGGCGCTGGGTTGAAGCGTTCGGAAAAAATTAATGCGCCGCTGCCCTGAATACCGAGCATTCCCTTATGCCCTGCAACCGCAAGCGCGTCAATGCCGCTTTCTTTCATATTAATTTTAACGTGTCCGCAAGCCTGCGCACCGTCGCAGATTAACAGCGTGCTTTCGGGAATAGCGCTCCGGATTTTCCGGATGTCGGGCGCGGCGCCAGTCACGTTGGAAGCGAGCGTGATTATTACCGCGCGCGTATCTTTTTCGCAGAGATTTATGACGGCGTCGCAGTCGATGTTCCCTTCCGCTGTCAACGGAGCGTATTCAACGCGCACTCCCAGTTTTTTCAAATGCTCCAAAGGGCGCAGAACGGAGTTATGCTCGGCAACCGTTGTTACAACTTTGTCGCCGGCATTTAAACTGCCGAGGATAGCTATATTCAAAGCCTCGGTACAGTTTTTGGTAAATACAACCCTGTCATAGCTATAGCCGCCGAAAAATTCACATATAAGCTTGCGGCATGCGTAAACGCGTTCAAGACAGGCAAGCGAAAGCCTGTGTCCGCTGCGACCGGGGTTTGCGCAGAACTTTATTGCCGCAGTTGTTGCGGAAATCACGGAATCGGGCTTAAAACCGCCCGTTGCGGCGTTATCGAAATATATCATAAATTACCTCGGCTTCATAAAATGAATTATGGGGAAAATGGTTTGTGTTAAAAACCCTGCCCTGATTATTATACTATGGAAGGAAAAATTTATGACTGAGGTACTTGCGGTATTCCGTTCGCGCTCGCAGGCAATTGACTGCAACGCCCGACTGAGGGCGGCGGGAATTCCGGCAGGACTTATAAATACGCCCAAAGAAGCGAATATCGGCTGCGGACTTTCAATAAAACTGCCGCAGGGCGCTTACGAACGGGCGAAAAGAATAATTTCAAACGTAGGATATTCCGCGTTTTACGGGTATCTGAAAATGCAGAAGGAATACGGCAGAACGTTTATAGGACGTATAGGCTGACTTGTTGAACGCTTTGCCGCACTAACTTATGCAGAATTTGAAATTCAGAAAGTTTTAAAATGCGGTTGCGGCGCGGCACTGAAAAGTGC
>CAMWNA010000076.1 GCA_947175515.1 uncultured Clostridia bacterium
TTCTGGGCGCGATTTGTTTTTTTTAATTTCTCACTGTTCATTCTACAAAAACCACCGCGGGTGTTTGTCGGTGAAAACCGTCCGCGCCGCGCGCTGTTTCTTATGCTGTTTAAAACTTTTTGTCCGAGCGGAAGGTAAAGTCGCCGTCAACAACGTCAACTTTCACGTGCTCGCCGTGAAGAATTTTGCCTGCTAAAATTTCGTCGGAAAGGCGGTCCTCTATACGTTTTTGCACGGTGCGCTTTAAGGGGCGTGCACCGAACATATCGCTGTAGCCTTCTTCAACGAGCTTTGACATAGCCTCTTGCGTGATTTCCAAGGTTACGTTTTTATCCTTTAACCTTTCGCAAAGACCTTCTATAATCTTCGTGCAAATCTGCGAGGTTTCCTCCTTAGTGAGTTTACGGAAGATTATAATATCGTCAAGCCTGTTTAAAAATTCGGGTTTGAACTGTTCCTTTAAGGCGGAGTTTATGCTTTCCTTCATATTGTCGTAGCCGTCGTCATTGTTTTCGGCAAAGCCGAAGTTAGACATCTTTTTAATCTGGCTGGCGCCTACGTTTGAGGTCATAATTATTATAGTGTTTTTGAAGTTTATTACCCTGCCCTTGCTGTCAGTCAGTCTGCCGTCGTCAAGTATCTGCAATAAGATATTGAAAACGTCGGGGTGGGCTTTTTCAACCTCGTCGAAAAGCACTACGGAATAGGGTTTTCTTCTCACCCTTTCGGTGAGCTGTCCGCCGCTGTTTTCATCGTAGCCGATATATCCAGGGGGCGCGCCGATCAGCTTGGAAACGGAGTGCTTTTCCATATATTCGGACATATCGAGTCTTATCATAAGCCGCTCGTCGCCGAACATACATTCCGCAAGCGCTTTGGCAAGGTCGGTTTTACCTACGCCCGAAGGACCTACGAATATGAACGAGCCGACGGGCTTATTGGGTTCGCTTAAGCCTGCGCGTGCGCGGCGTATTGCGCGCGAAACCGCGCTGACGGCTTCGTCCTGACCGATTATGCGCTTATGAAGGTTGCTTTCCAAGTGCAGAAGCTTTTCGCTTTCCTGTTCGGTAAGCTTAACTACGGGTACGCCCGTCCAGCCGCTGACGATATCCGCAATTTCGTTACTGCCGATATTGGGCGCGGTGGTCTGCTTTTCGCCCTTCCATTCGGAATTGAGTTTGTTTATACGCTCCTGCAATTCGTTTATTTCCGCAACCAGCTTGGAAGCCTGTGCGAAGTTTTCCGTCTTTGCCGCCTTGTTCTTTTCAAGCTGAAGGCGCTTTAATTTTTCTTCAAGCTCCTTTACTTCCTCGGGGCTGTAAAGGCTGTTAAGGCGTGCGCGTGAGGCTGCCTCGTCAATTAAATCAATAGCCTTGTCGGGCAGGAATCTGTCGGTTATATATCTGTCGGAAAGGGTTGCCGCCGCCACTATCGCTTCGTCGGTGATTACTACCTTATGGTGGGCTTCGTATTTATCGCGCAGACCCCTTAAAATGGAAACCGTGTCTTCCACGGTGGGTTCTTCAACCTGCACGGGGGTAAAGCGGCGCTCTAAAGCCGCGTCCTTTTCAATGTACTTCCTGTACTCCTCCAAGGTGGTTGCGCCTATTGTCTGCAATTCGCCGCGCGCGAGCATGGGCTTCAAAATATTTGCCGCGTCCATATTGCCTTCGGACGTGGAGCCTGCGCCGACTATGTTGTGAATTTCGTCAATAAACAGAATTACGTTGCCGCTGTTTTTTATGGAATTGATTGCGTTTTTAAGCCTTTCCTCAAAGTCGCCGCGGTATTTCGCGCCTGCGACCATACCGGCAAGGTCCAATGAAAATACTATTTTGTTCTTTAAAAGGTCGGGGACCTCGTTCTTTATTATTGCTTGGGCAAGACCTTCCACTACCGCGCTTTTACCTACGCCGGGTTCGCCGATTAAAACGGGGTTGTTTTTAGTACGGCGCGACAAAACCTGAATTATTTTATCTATTTCTTTCTTTCTGCCTATTACGGGGTCGATTTTGCCTTCACGCGCTTTTTGCGTAAGGTCAGTACCGTACTGCAGAACGCGTTTATCCAGTCCGCCGTCGCTCTTCTTTTCGCCCTTGGACTTTACGCCCTGCTGGGGAATCGTATTAAACATAGAAGGCTTGGTAAGGTTTGCAAAAGGGTCGTCGTCCTCGTCATCGTCGTCAAAGCTTTCAAAGCTGCCGTTGGTTATAGCAAGCTCGAGCTTGCCGGCAAGTTCGGGAATGTTTACGCCGATTGCGTTGAATATGCGCATTGCAAGGCATTCCGACGAGGACATAACCGCAAGCAGCATATGCTCGGTGCCGGCAAGCGAATCTTCGCCGTTCAAATCAATTGAAAGCTCAAGTGCGCGTTCAATCATATGCTTGGTGCGCGGCGTATAGCCGTTAATATTCGAACGCTTATCAATCGAGCGCGCGAAATATTCGCGGTACATATGCTCGTTAACGTTACAGGAATTAAGCACGCTGTAAGCCGTGCAGTCGCGGCAATTGAGCATTGCGAAAATTATATGCTCGCTGCCTATATAACTGCTGCCGTAGACTTTTGCCGCCTCCTCCGCAAGGTTTATTACCCGTTGCAGGTTGTCGGTAAATCTGTTCATATATTCCATATAATATTATCTCCTTATACGGTTGATTTCTTTAAGATTGCCGCGGTTGGGCTAATTTTTTTAAGGTAGCCGCCGCGCAGCGTGCGCGGTAAATATCGCGCTCTAACGGGGTCAAAGGGCGTTGAGCCGCCGCATTTATATTAGTAGGGCGCAATTTTACCATCAGGCTGTCAATCTCGCTTATATCGCTGAGTTTTATAAAGCCGAGGCACGCACCGAGTTTTACTTTTGAAATAAGCTTAACGAACTCGTTAGTGGAAACCTTTGCGCAGTTGGTGAGTATGCCGTAAGCGCGCTGACATTCGTCCTGAATATCAAGCGCACGGTCGCTTTTCAAAAGGTTGTGCCTTTCCGCTTCTTCAAGGGCGCAGACCTTTTTTACGACTTCGCCGACCTGACGAAGAATTTCTTCCTCGGTGACGCCGAGGGTGACTTCGTTGCTTATCTGATACAAAAAGCCTTCCGCATCGCTGCCCTCGCCGTACAATCCGCGCACGGTCAGACCGAGACGGTTAATGCTTCTTATCAGTTTCGGCATCAGTCCGTTCATAGTGAGGGCAGGCAGAAACTGCATAACGGAAGCGCGAAGCCCCGTACCCAAATTCGTGGGGCAGGCGGTCAGATAGCCTAACTGCTCGTCAAAGGCGAACTTCATCGATTTTGCCACGTGGCTGTCTATTTCTGACATCGTTTCGTAGGCAAGCTTTAAATCAAGACCTTTTACTATACTCTGTTCGCGGAGGTGGTCCTCCTCGTTTATCATTATGGATACGCTTTCTTCCCTGTTAATCAGGGCTGCCGAATAGCGTTTGTTTTTAATAAGCTTTGGACTTATAAGGTGGTTTTCCATTAAGCACACCGCCTGCTCGTCGGAAATTTCGTCCATATATTGCAAACGGAATTCGTCAAGCTTGGAAAGTCCCGAGGAAACGAGCCTTATAATTTCCTTTGCCTGTTTTTCGTCCTTTAAGTGCGAGGGAAAGGGATAGCCTTCGAGATTGCGCGCAAGTCTTACGCGCGTGGAAACAACTATGCCGTCGGAAATCTTATCCATTGCCTTCACCTCCGCCCATCTGTTTCTTTATAGCGTCAATCTGTCTGTTCAATGCGCCCGCGTCATTGTAGCGTTTGTCGCGCAGGGCGGCTTCAAGCTGCTCCTGCAAATGACCGAGCCGGCGGTGCAGTCCGTGTGCGTCGTTATTTTTACCGACCTTGCCCACGTGATTGACTTTGCCGTGGATTCTGCGGATATAGGGCAGAAGCTCTTCCTTGAAAACGTCGTAACAACCTGCACAGCCTAAAAGTCCGCTCTTTTCGTAATCTGCGTACGTGGTTCCGCAGACGGGGCAGGATTTGGCGTGGTGGACGCGGCTGTTCAACAGCCCTGCCCAAAAGCCGCCTCCGGCTTTGCTGTTGGCTTCGCCGTACAAATCCGCGTAGCAGTCGCCGCAAAGGTGGATTTCAAACTTCTTACCGTTTACTATTTCCATATAGCTGACGGTGGCGGGATATTTTTTACATTGCTGACAGAGCATAAATTTTTACTTCCTAGTGGGTTTACATTTCTATTATAATACTTTTTACCGTCGAGTAAACATTTTTTAAGTCGCTCGGCAAAAAATTTTGTAAAATTCAAGCTTGACTTGTTGTGTTAATTGAAGGCTTGTGATATAATTGACGGGTAAAAGTTGCGGATACAACCGCGCAAAAAAATCGGAGGAATACGTAATGCATTATTCAAAAGAAATTGAAAATATGATTTGCGTTGCCAAGGGCGTTTCGGGCAGATTCGAGCACGGACCGGCACCCATTCCCGAAGAAGGACTTTGGGTCAAGGCAAAGGAAATCAAGGACATTAAGGGCTTTACGCACGGCATTGGCTGGTGCGCACCCCAGCAGGGCGCTTGTAAGCTTTCCCTGAACGTTAAAGACGGCATAATTCAGGAATGCTTGGTGGAAACGATAGGCTGTTCGGGTATGACGCACTCCGCGGCTATGGCGGCGGAAATTCTGCCCCACAAGACTATTTTAGAAGCCTTGAACACCGACCTCGTGTGCGACGCAATCAACACCGCTATGCGCGAATTGTTCCTGCAAATCGTTTACGGAAGGTCGCAGTCGGCGTTCTCCGAGGACGGACTTACCATAGGCGCGGGACTCGAGGATTTAGGCAAAGGACTTCGTTCGCAGGTCGGCACGATGTACGGCACTGCGCTTAAGGGCGTAAGATACCTTGAAATGGCTGAAGGCTACGTCCTTTCACTTGCGCTTGACAAAAATAACGAAGTGTGCGGTTATAAGTTCGTATCCCTCGGCAAGATGACCGACTTTATTAAAAAAGGTCTTACCCCCAACGAGGCTTATGAAAAATCGATAGGCACTTACGGTAGATATTCTAAGGAACAGGGCGCCGTTAAACATATCGACCCCAGAACTGATAAGGAGGTAGACTGATTATGGCACTTTTCGAAAGTTATGAAAGACGCGAGAAGAAAATTCTCGGCGTGCTGAAAGAGTACGGCATTAAGTCCATTGAGGAATGTAAAGATATCACTTTAAAGAAAGGCGTTGACGTTGATAAAATCGTGCGCGGCACGCAACCCATTTGTTTTGAAAACGCAGTTTGGGCGTACACCGTAGGCGCGGCTATCGCTATAAAGAAAGGCTGCAAAAAAGCTGCTGACGCGGCGGCGGCTATCGGTATCGGGTTACAGAGCTTCTGCATAGAAGGCTCCGTTGCCGAGAACAGAAAGGTCGGCTTGGGTCACGGCAATCTGGGTGCGATGCTTCTTTCGGAAGAAACGGATTGCTTCTGCTTCCTTGCCGGTCACGAATCGTTCGCGGCGGCGGAAGGCGCCATTAAAATTGCCGAAAACGCAAACAAGGTGCGCGTTAAGCCTTTAAGGGTTATTTTAAACGGTTTGGGAAAGGACGCGGCGTATATTATTTCAAGAATAAACGGTTTCACGTACTGCAGGACTGAATTCGACCCCTACACCGAAACCGTTAAGGTCGTAGACAGCGTTGCATTCTCCGACGGTCCCAGAGCGAAGGTTAAGTGCTACGGCGCGGACAACGTGCCCGAAGGCGTTGCTATAATGAAGCTTGAACACGTTTCCGTTTCAATAACCGGTAACTCCACCAACCCCACCAGATTCCAGCACCCCGTTGCAGGCACCTACAAAAAATGGTGCGTTGAAAACGGCGTTCAGTATTTCTCGGTAGCAAGCGGCGGCGGCACAGGCAGAACGCTTCACCCCGACAATATGGCGGCAGGTCCTTCTTCATACGGCATGACCGATACGATGGGCAGAATGCATTCCGACGCACAGTTCGCAGGCTCCTCCTCCGTTCCGGCACACGTTGAAATGATGGGCTTAATCGGTATGGGCAACAACCCTATGGTCGGCGCAACGGTTGCAGTTGCGGTTGCCGTTCAGGAAGGAATGACGAAGTAATTTTACAAAATATAGCACAAAAAATAGAGTTTCCATACAAGATATGGGAACTCTTTTTTTGTAATTTGAAAACCATCGGGTTGTTTTCGCTCTCTCGTCCACATTTCGTCCATGTTAGTAAAAATTGTGGACGAGCATATGAGGACGGAAATTGCGCCCTAATACCTGAAATGTGGACGAAAAATACATTCTCGTCCACATTATTGATTGTTTTTTCAGTTATTATATCTCTATATTAGAGTCGCCACCGCTTCCTGCACTGCCGTCATCGTCGGATTCGGTTTGCGAAGCACCGCTACCTAAATATATGGAAAGCCATATTTTCATACTTGCAAGCTCGCTTTCGGCGAGCAACTTTGCCATACCTTCCGTCTTGCTTTCGGGGCGCGTACTGTATTTTTCCTTATCGCGGTAAGAACTTATTGCCGCATAATATCTGTCGCGTTCTTCATAACGCACATCAACAGGCAACAGCCCTAACGAAATCATTTCATAGATTAAAAGCAATCTGCCCGTCCTGCCGTTACCGTCAACAAACGGGTGTATGTTTTCAAACTCGATATGATGCTTGGCAAGGTTATGGAACAGCTCAACCCAATTAAACCGTCCCTGCTCTGCAAGCTCGGCGTTGTGCTTGTTATCGGCTTGCACTTCCGCTACATACGCTTTCATCTTTTCGGGAACTTGCACAGGCGGGCAAGGCGTATATACGATTCTCGTCATATTGCCGACATAGTTCTGTATAGTCCTGTATTTGCCCGCTTCTTCGTCGCCACGCAATACAAAGCTGTGAACTTGTTTTATAAATTCTTCGGTTATAGGCTTCTTTTCCTTAACCAATTCATAGAGAAAATCGAAAGCCTGTTTATAGCCGACTATATCTTCGCTCTCTCT
>CAMWNA010000077.1 GCA_947175515.1 uncultured Clostridia bacterium
CAGAAGGGAACTTGGATGATAACCTTTGACGGGTATCGTTAAATCTGATTTCTTTAAAAATTATAGACGGCCGCCATACGGCTGCCGTCTATAAAATTTTATCCGTCATAGATTTAAAAATTTTCAGAAGAATCAGAACAAAATCATTCCGATTAAAATATTATAATTGTGAACCACATATTCATATTTTTGTTTTTAAGAAAATGCAGAAACGGCAAATGAATTGGTTATTAAATCAATAAATAAACTCAGTGGTAAATAAAAATTTATTTGCATATCATAAAGGGTAAAGCATAAAACTTTCAGTTCGGTGTACGCGGTTTTCCTTGAGCGGACACCCAAAAGCTACACTCTCATAAAAATTAAAGTACGGAAAAGTAATACTTTAAAAAAAATCTTATGCTGAGTGTTTTTCCGTAAAGTAGAATGCCTCACTCTATCAAGAGGGCTACAACACGTAAAGTGATTCGCGGTAGCTTTATGTGAGCAGAGGCGCAAATATATAAAAAGGAGAATTTATATAATGGATAAGAACACCCCCAACACGTCAGAACCCATTGTTAAAGAATCTACTGCAGAAGAGCTTTGCGGCTCGACGAATATTCTTGACACGGTACATCTTAAGAATCTCGTAGACGATCTTTCAAAGCTTTACGGCACGTCCGTATGCACTAAGGTTGCAAGGGACACCAAGGTTGCGGCGGAAAAGAGACTCATTGAAGCTATTCGCGCCAATCTCGACCGCTATAACGGTTAAGTACATAAATTTAAATAGCGTAATTATTACTTATTAGGTGTTACGCTAAGTAGATAATTAACACGTTATTGTGATTGTGGCTTTCTACACATTCCTAAATCAAAATTAATACATATGACGTTCTGCGTTCACCTAAAAAGGCGGACGCGGGGTAAGCGGTTGTATTGTCACAAATAAATGAAAGCGGATTTGAGAATTTCTCAAATCCGCTTTTTTTATCAAGCTATTTCTAATACTATATCTTGTTTTTTTATTTAGTCATTGCTTCCTGAACGGCTACGGCGACTGCGACCGTTGCGCCAACCATAGGGTTGTTGCCCTCGGATTTTGAGCAATTTTAGCCGTATTGGATTAGTGTAATTTGAAACTATTTGTAAGGCAAAAACCACAATATCTTGTGAAAATTCGCTCAAAATTGATTTTATCGGAAATTATCCGTTTTTACTTGTTTTTTCTTAAAATGTGGACGAAATGTGGACGAGAACGGTATAAACAACCCTATGGTTTTTGCAATTTTTTAGGACAATACACAGCAACCCTATGGTCTGTCACTTTTTTCGTCATCATTTTCGTCAAAAATGAAGGGAATAACATATAAGAAAACATACAAGATAACATTCATATAACACAAAACTATCGGAAGTTGAAACCCTTGCAATTCATGATATAATGTGATATAATATTTTATATTTGTGAGAGGTTATATCGATGTCATTTGCCGAACAAGTAAAATATGTGAGAGCAACTTTGTTGGTCAGTCAAAAAGAGCTTGCTAAAATGCTTGGAGTTTCGTTCCCTACTATCAATAGGTGGGAAACGGGTAAACTCGAACCGACATTCCTGAATCGCAAAAAATTCGAGTTGTTCTGCAAGGATAAAAATATTGACTTTAAGGGGGCGGAAATATGAGCGAAAAATTCAACGAAGCTACGCGCGTACAAATGCCCGCTATGGTTCATCTAACACGTTTGGGGTATAAGTATTTCGGTAAAATCAGTGAAGAAAAAGCGGGTACAATCTATGACCCTGATATGAATATTCTTATTGATGTTTTTACAGGGCAGTTCAAAAAGCTTAATCCTGATCGTGAAGGAGAAGCATTACAGGTTTTACAGCAAGTACGTCAAGAACTTGATAACGATGATTTGGGACGCAGTTTTTACAATCGGTTGAAGTCTGTTTCACCCGTCCGCTTAATTGACTTTGATTGTCCCGAAAATAATGAATATCATTTTACTGCCGAATTTACTTGCAGACGCGATCAGGATGAATTCCGCCCTGATATTACACTGTTCGTAAACGGCTTGCCACTTGTTTTTATAGAAGTAAAGAAGCCGAATAACCACGGCGGTATGGTTGCGGAAAGTGAGCGAATGACCAAACTGCGCTTTCCTAACAAGAAATTCCGTAGGTTTATAAACATCACGCAGTTGATGATATTTTCCAACAATAAAGAATATGACGCTATGGGCGGTATCGTTCCCATTCAAGGCGCATTTTACTGTACAGGTGCACACAGTACTGTTCCTTTTAACTGTTTTAGAGAGGAAAATATATCTAATCAAGAGGTCGCGCAGATCATTAAAAATTATCCATACAAAGCGGTTGAAGCCAATGTAGAAAGGAAAATTTTGACAGACTTTAACTGTCAAGTCATACACCATTCGCCCGAATATCAAACCAACCTTAATATTAATACGCCGACGAACCGTATTATTACTTCTATGTGTTCGCCCGAACGTTTGTTGTTCATTCTGAAATACGGCATTGCTTATAAGAAATCTCAACGTGTAAATGCAGGTGGAAAAGTTGAGAGTACCGACGAAAAGCATATTATGCGCTATCAACAATTATTTGCGGCGTTAGCGGTTAGGGACAAGTTAGCGAGTGGCAAAACGTCAGGCGTTATTTGGCATACACAAGGTAGCGGTAAAACCGCACTATCGTATTACTTATCTTATGTGCTTTCCGATTTCTTTGCAAAGCAACAAAAGGTCGCCAAATTTTATTTCATTGTTGACCGCCTTGATTTATTAGAACAGGCAACAGATGAATTTGAGGCACGCGGATTAGATGTTAAAACAGCAAACACGCGCGAAGAACTTATGCAGCAATTCCGCACACAACAAGCGCAGGAAGGCTATACCGGCAGGTCTGAAATTACAGTAGTAAACATTCAAAGATTTGCAGAAGATAAAGAGAAGGTTATGATACCTGCATACGCAACGAATTTGCAACGTGTATTTATTATTGACGAAGCACACAGAGGCTACAATCCTAAGGGTTGCTTTTTAGCTAATCTATTCGATGCAGATAAAAACTCAATTAAAATTGCCCTTACAGGCACTCCACTTTTAAAAGAGGAACGGTCTTCTTGGAAAGTATTTGGCGAATATTTGCACACGTACTATTACGATAAGTCAATACAAGACGGCTACACGTTAAAAATCATTCGTGAAGAGATGGAAACAACCTATAAAGAAAGGTTGTCCCAAATTTACGAGCATTTAGAAACTCTCGTCAAGAAAAAGGACGTCCCCAAACAATATATTATCGAACACGAAACCTATGTAAAGGAACTGCTTGCGTACATAATTAACGACTTAAAGCGCTTCCGTAAGATTCAGGGCGACAATACGCTTGGGGCAATGATTGTATGCGAAACGAGTGAACAGGCACGCCAAATGTATGCACTGTTTGATGCTGTGCAAAATGAACAGAATCGTGATGCTTCATTAACAAGCAATTTTGTTGCAAAACTTATTTTGCACGATGCGGACGATAAGGCAACGCGCAAAGACAATGTTCAAACGCAATTCAAAAAGAATATGTCGGTTGACATTTTAATTGTCTTTAATATGTTACTTACGGGTTTTGATGCACCCCGCTTGAAGCGGTTATATTTGGGACGTAAATTAAAAGATCATAATTTGTTGCAAGCAATAACGAGAGTAAACCGCCCTTACAAGAAAAACAGATACGGTTATATTATAGATTTCGCGGATATAAAGGCAAACTTTGAACAAACAAATGAAGCATACGTTAAGGAATTAAATCGTTTCAGCGACAAAGAAGAAACCGGTTTGGCATTAACTGATACTTTCGCACAAGTCATAGAAGATAAAGATGCATTAATTACGCAAATGCGTGAAGTTCGGCAAGCATTGTTTGAATATACAACTGATAATGCAGAAGAATTCTGTTCGGAAATCTCCACTATTGAAGATAAAAACGAATTGCTGAAATTAAAGAAAGTTCTAACCGCTGCACGCGATTGTTGCAATATCGTACGCACTTTCGGCGATGAAGATTTGAAAGCAACGTTTGCAAAGCTGGAAATAGAGAAATTACCGGCAATGATAGCAGAGGTTCAACGCCAAATCGATAACATTAATCAAAAAGAATCGTTTGCAGTTGATGAAACTATACGGCATACAATTAACGAGGCGATGCTTGATATTATGTTCAACTTTCGAAAAATAGGTGAAGAAGAACTTAAAATCGTATCTGGCAATCCACAGGAAGATTTTGAACAGAAATGGCGTAAAGTTATTGATACCTTCATGAAGAATATAGATCCGGACGATCCAGAGTATATGACAATTCGCGAAGCGTTTATGCAACGTTTCCGTGAACACGGTTTCGTGCTTGACAGTATCGAAGAATTAAACGCTCATTCCCGCGCGTTGGACGATATTTTGAAAAAACTTGCTGAATTACAAAAACGCAACTCTGTCTTACTGAAAAAGTATAATGGCGATGCAAAATTCGCTCGTGTTCATAAACGTATACAGGAAGAGAATAAAAGCCGCAGAGAGAAACATCAGAAGCCTATCCTATCGGAATATGACGAGTCAATTATAGACGTCTTAATGTCCATAAAAGTCGATGTGGATAAAAAAGTTTACGACCGCAACGATATTCTCAAAAAAGACGCCTATTTTGAAAAAACGGTTATGACGGAAATTACGCAAGGAATGGAAAAGTTAAATATTGAAAGCAGTCGCGATGACAGGTTTTTTATTCAAACGCGATTGGCAGGGCAGTATTTAATGCAATATCGCGAAACATACCCTGCCGCATAAGGAGAACTAATGAACATTAAAGAACAAACTTTGTCGCTTATTGATAGTTTGAAAGCCACTTGCCAATCATACGGCATGGGCAATGATGGAAACGAATATAAGATAATCACACAAGTGTTCTTGTATAAATTTCTCAACGATAAATTTGGATATGCGCTAAAACACATAAGCGACAAGTTGGCAAAAGCTGAAAAGTGGGAAACGGCTTATTCCGAAATGCCGGAGGAAGAAAGACAATATTTGTTTGACAAGCTATCAGCAGATATTCCGATTCTTTATCCTGAGCATCTCATTGCCACGCTATGGAATCAACAAGCCAAAGGTGATTTCGATTTGATTTTTGATAGCGCAATGATTGATATAGCCGATAAAAATATCGATATATTCTCCACGCAAACAACGCAAAATACAAAAATACCGCTGTTTGAGAAGTTGACTACATTTGTAACGGATGAAGCGCAACGCGCCCCTTTTGCAAGAGCATTAGTAGATAAACTTGTAAATTTCTCGTTTGAGGCGGCCTTTGCCGAGCATTACGATTTCTTTGCCACAATCTTTGAATATCTTATCAAAGACTATAACACGGCAGGCGGTGGTAAATATGCGGAATATTATACGCCCCACGCAATCGCAACGATAATGGCAAGATTGCTCGTTGGAGATAATGCAAATTTACACAATATTGAATGCTATGATCCGTCCGCAGGAACAGGCACGCTGTTAATGGCGCTCGGGCATCAAATTGGCGAAGATAAGTGTACAATATTCGCTCAAGATATTTCGCAGCGTAGTAATAAAATGCTTAAACTGAATCTTATTTTGAATGGATTAGTTTCTTCGCTTGATCACGCAATACAAGGCGATACGCTGATAGCCCCCTATCATAAAAGCGATGACGGACAATCTTTGCGACAGTTCGATTTCGTGGTGTCTAATCCGCCGTTCAAAATGGACTTTTCCGATACAAGAGAAAAGATAGCATCGCAGTCGGCACGCTTTT
This sequence comes from uncultured Clostridia bacterium, assembly GCA_947175515.1. Lineage (GTDB taxonomy): Bacteria > Bacillota > Clostridia > Christensenellales > Borkfalkiaceae > Coproplasma. The sequence continues at coordinate 5,843 of CAMWNA010000077.1, forward strand.
GGGGAGGAGTTCCGTCTATTCCACCCAAAGACGTTACTAAAATGGCTATCTACACGCTGTTTATTCAACACGTTATCAATTCGCTTAAAAAGAACGGCAAAGGCGCAATAGTTGTGCCTACGGGTTTTATAACCGCAAAGTCGGGCGTAGAAAGCAAAGTATTGCAGCGTATTGTAAAAGATCATATTGTCTATGGCTGTATCAGCATGCCCTCGAATGTTTTTGCCAACACTGGTACAAACGTTTCTGTACTGTTTTTCGATAATTCAAGAACAAGCGATAAAGTCGTTATGATAGACGCATCTAAATTAGGTGAAGAATATCAGGACGGCAACAATAAAAAGCGTCGCTTACGCGATTTTGAAATAGACCAAATCGTTGATACGTTCTTAAATAAAAAAGAAGTTGATGATTTCTCTGTTGCCAAAACGTATGATGAAATTATTGTCAAGAATTGTTCGCTTGCAGCTGGCCAATACTTCGATATTAAAATAGAATACGTTGATATAACGCCCGAAGAGTTTCAAGCAAAGTTAGATGCTTTTGAGCAAGAATATCGTGCTTTAACCGCAGAAGGCGCGGAATTGGATAAGCAAATTTTAGAGAATTTAAGGAGGTTAAAAGTCGAATAAGGTATAGTGTTAGTTATTGAATGTTGAGTAGTTATAGAAATTGACGGAAAATCCAATGCTTCTATTGCTTCTTTTGTAAATGACGGATAGGCAGATTGGCTACATTCGGCTATACTGCAATAACGATTTATCTTATCGGGTGCGGTAAGCCAATAATACAAGAATTGCGGGTTTACCACAGTACTATCTTTAACGCGAATATGTATGAATCCCGTTGATGCTATTGCATTGTCAATCGTTTCGGATACATAGTAATTGTGTTTAAGATTGGGGCGAACCGAAGAAATTAAAATATCTCCACGCTCGATTTTACGTTGCGCCCGTGAAGGAAAGTTTTCGGTAAGTGTTTGTGTATTAGTGAGCGTACCGTCATAAACAGAAGCTGTATCAATATAGCAAATGGAACGCAACTTTTTATGCGCTGTATTTGTTGGATTTATGTAAACAAGGTCGTTTAATTTCATAATTTACTCCTGTTGTGTACAATGTTAGTTATACGAAGTTG
>CAMWNA010000078.1 GCA_947175515.1 uncultured Clostridia bacterium
TTGAATATTGTAAAAAGACTAAAAGTCGCTTGTCGTATCGCAAGCGGTACCGGTTAGCTTGAATATTATAAAAAAGCCAAAAACCGCTTGACACAAGCTATACAAATTAATATAATTAAACAGTAAATTAATTTTGCTACCCAAGACGACGGGTGCCGAAAGGCTCAATATCCCGTTCAGGTGCAGGATAAGGAACTTAAATACAAGTATTTATTTCCCTGCCGCCTTTTGGGTTGCAGGGAATTTTTAATAGGAGGTAATATGTCGGCTAATTTTGAAGCTAAAAAAGCAGTCGTTCAGGAGATAACGGAAAAGATTAAAGCCGCGAAGTCGGTAGTCCTCGTTGACTATAAGGGGCTTACGGTTGCGGAAGTTTCCGAACTCAGGAACAAGTGCAGGCAGGGCAACTGCGAATACAAGGTTTACAAAAATACTTTGGTTAGAAAAGCCTTCAACGATTTAGGATACAAGGATTTCGATAACGATTTGAACGGTCCTACGGCTGTTGCGTTCGGCGTGGACGAAACTTCCGCCGCAAAGCTTATGGTCAACGCCGCGAAGGATTACGAGGGCAAAATCGTTTTAAAAAGCGCTTTCGTTGATAACGCTTACGTTGATAAGGCAGGCGCTAAATCGCTTGCAAGCATGCCTTCAAAGGAAGAACTCGTTGCAAAGATGCTCGGCTCCATGCAGGCGCCTATGTCAAACTTCGTGGGGGTACTCAACAATCTCGTTGCAGGTATTGTGCGCGTACTCAACGGCATCGCTCAGCAGAAAGGCTAAACGTTTCATAACAAGAGTAAAACACTTGGTTATTTAAAGTTTTAAACAAAGATATTCCGAAAGAAAAGGGAGCGCGCCCCGTTGAACGCGTATAAATTAAAAAATAAAAATATAAAAATAATTAGGAGAATTAAATAAAATGGCAGACGTAAAGAAATTTATCGAAGAAGTAAAATCTATGACCGTACTTGAGCTTAACGAGCTCGTAAAAGCACTTGAAGAAGAATTCGGCGTATCCGCAGCAGCTCCCGTAGCTGTAGCGGCAGCTCCCGCAGCAGGCGCAGCAGCTCCCGCAGCAGCTGAAGAAAAGAGCGAATTCAATATCGTTCTTAAAGACGCAGGCGCAAAGAAGATTGACGTTATCAAAGTTGTTCGCGCATTCACGGGTCTTGGACTTGTAGAAGCTAAGTCGGCAGTAGAAAAGGGCGGCGTTCTTAAAGAGAACGTAGCTAAAGAAGAAGCTGAAAAGATTCTTGCTGACCTCAAGGCAGCAGGCGCAACCGCAGCTTTGGAGTAATTCTTTAAATTAAGAATAATCTGAAAACTATTAAAAGCGTCCGCACTACTCGTGCGGACGCTTTTAAGTTGCAAAAGGAAAGAAATTTTTTTTCGTTTCGGCTTTGGTATGACTTGTCGAACCGCAAGCGTTTGTAATTAATAAATTTTAACAGAATGGATAGAAAACGCTTGACTGTACTTGTATTTAAAAGTAAAATAATACTGTACCTCTAAAAGTACAATCAAACGTTACAGGAACGAACAATGTCAAAGAAAATCAAGCGCGTCTTAATATCCTTTGCGCTCGCGGCGGTGGTAACCGTATCGGCGGCGGCTTCGGCGTGCACAATCAAAACAAAACATCCGCGTGCAAAAATAACGATTGAGTTCAACGAAGAAACTTACGAAATTGAATACACGCTGTATAGGAATATGTATCCTCAAACCGTTCAGCACTTTATCGAGCTTGCGGATAACGGTTTCTACGATAATATGATTATCCACAATTATTCCTCTACTGACTGGTACACGGGAGGATATTCGTATAGCGATTCAGGGGATATGAACTATTCTGCCGCGTATGATTCAAACGCGATGCGCGAATATCTTGAAACCTTTTGCAAGGAAGAAGCTTACTATGATCTGGCAGGCAATCTTTCGGCCTCGGTTTACAAGCAGCTCCGTTACGACGGCGATAAGGAAATAGTTTCCGACGAGGACGTGTTGCCCACTCTTATCGGTGAGTTTGCAAACAACGACCACAGAATAGAAAAGGGTGCGCTTACCGCCGATTACGGTACGCTTAAAATGTATTACTATGACAAGGGTGCGGACAACCATCAGAAGGTTGCTATCGTCAACAGCTCCGACCAGATATTAGAACACGACTACCGTTATAACTGCGCTACGAGTATTTTCGCAATTCAGACCAGTGAAAGCTCGTCCATCAGCGAAAGCAATTACTGTGTATTCGCCAGACTCAGAAACGACAAGGCGAAGAACACACTTAATTCCCTTGCGGACGCGGTTACCGATTATATTTCCGATAACTACACCAATACGTCAAGGAATTTCACTACTTCCGTAACTACGCAGGTGGACAATCTTGATAGCTTTGCGGGCGACGGCGGTCAGGCAATGGACGCAACCTTCTCCGTTACGGCAAAGCCGATAATCATAAAGTCTGTAAAGATAACCAAGTATTAATAAGTCGAATAAATAAAATCCGCCGCGCTGAGTAAGCGCGGCGGATTATTTTATATAACAGGTTTATTCTTCGCTTTGTTGTTTGGGCGGTAAGTCTGTAACGCTTTCGTTTGCAAACTCTTCCGAAGGCGGTGTTTCGTTGCTCTCGGGCTTTATTACCTTGCCGTACTCTATCGCATCAACCCAAACGTGCAGGAATTTAGGCTTATTGCAAGGGAAGTACTTGAAAAATCTTGCCGCAAGCAGTATGAGAGCGAAAGTTGTGAACAGCGGCGAAAATACGAAAGCCCTTGGAGCATGGTAAAGAACGAATGCAAACATCATAATCTGCGCGGTTTCCAACAGTACGGATGCGGTAAAAGAATTTTTATCGCGTTTAATGAAGAAATAGATAGCTCCGAATATTTCTGCAATATAGAAGAATCTGTCAAGCATCTTCGGCATAAAGAATACCGAAATGAAAGAAATCAGCAGGCAAGCGAAAACGATTTTTTCTTTGTCGAGTATGCGTTTGGAAGATTTCAGTGTGTGCGCTATTATAAAAGTTTCCACAACTGCCGTTATCAAAATAAACAGAATCAGCAGAATATAGTAAGCAATGCTGCCCCTTCTTATTGTGCTCAAGTATAGCAACAAATTTGCACAGTGCAAATTCAACCCGTTACCGTTGCCTTCGGTTGCCTGCTCGAAGTATACTTTGAATATTTTGAAGAAGCTTCCGCCGGCGCACATCGGCGGCAAACAGCTTATTAAAAGGAAAACAAGCGGAATTATCCAAATAAAACGCCATAAAAGATATTTGCCGCCTTCGGGCTTTTTCGCAAGCATTAATATGAGTCCCGCGGGGTAAATGACGAGTATCTGCATCTTGAATGCGAGGCCCAGCCCCATAAAAATAAAGCAGGGTATCGACTTCGAGCGGAGAGCGAAGTAAACTCCGGCAACGGCGCACATTGTGTAGAAAGTATCGCATTGCCCCCACTGACTGCTGTCCATTAAGAATATGGGCATTAACAGGAGCAAGCCTAAAAGCACGAAGTTGAATTTTTCTTTTCGCACGTATGCAACCAGCTTAATTGCAAGCACCGCGGTTATGACTTCACCGTAGAAGGAAAATGTTTTTAAAAGGTACATATCAAACAGGTTTATGCGCGAAAATGCAATTAAAAAATAATTGTAAAGGGGCGGATAATTTCCTACCTGTGTCGAAAGGCTGTCCTTTATGCTAAGGTTTCTGTAAGCTTCCAACCAGTGAGAAAGGAAGTTAACGTAGTCGTGGCTTACGAAGTCTGCCAGAAGTATTCTCAGGATATATGAAATTGCAAAAAGTCCGCAAGCAACTAACAGTGTTTTGGACTTTTTAAGCTTTAATCCTGCAATGATACACAAAATAATAAACGGCAGGGCGGTCGCGACGTAAATAAACGCACAACTTGCCGCACTGACGTTCGTCGGGGTGGGTATTGTAAATCTTTTAAAATCGTATGCTAAAAGTACAGCGACTATAACCGCGCAGACGGCAACCGTCCAGAAACGGTAATCTTTAATACTTTTACGAAGTTTCTCTTTCATATTCATCCTCTGTAATTCACAATTATAAACTATGCGCCAAAATTTGGCAACCGTTTGTTAAAACTTTGTAAAGCTACGCGCTTATTCCACGGGGTAAAGGTTGCTTATTTTGCCGTCATCAAGCTCTACGGCGAAATATTTTACCTCGTAAAGATTTTCCGAAACAGGGTAAACAAGCCCTGCCGCTAACGTTTCACCGTGCAGTGCGTAAAACTTTTCCGTCGGCACGGTAACGCTGATAAAATTCCCGAGGTAGCTTTTCAGGTTATTTGCCTTTGGCAGAAGTTCAGCCGCAAGGTATTGTTTAAAATCGCCGCAGGTTAAAACACTTTCGAAGAACGCAAAGTGTAAAATTTCCGCTTCGGGCGGACGCGTTTCAACCGTTCGGCTGGAAACAAGCTCAAGCTTTTCACCGTCGTAGGAAAAACGGCACTCGGCTTTCGCCGCGGTACACGTTTCAAACGGCGCGCATAATTTCAGCCCGTCGCCGAACTCGGTTTCCTCCGCCGTGTTGTAAAATACAATTTTTCCGTTTTCGGAGATTATAATAAGCTTATTGCCTGCGGAAATCGCAAGCACGCTGCGACCGGAAATAGTTTTTATATCGGCGGTAAGCTTTGCAAACTGCGGCGAAAGGTTGGTAAGCGAATATTCCGCACCCTCTATTGAAAGGTACAGATTACCCTGTGAAAAAACCGTAACCAAGTTGCCGGCAAACCTCGTCTGGTATATAACTTTCAGCGTCATATCCTTTGGCGCGTATTCGCGGATATACACCAGCGCGTCGCCTTCAAGCATATACACGTCGGCAAACTTCGGCGGCGCTTTGAAAAAATTTTCGTCCAGAATAAAATTAACGGACTGTAAATTGTCGCATGGTACAATTTCAGCAAACACTTTGTCCGCCTTGTCAAGCTCTACGTGCCGTTCGAACCCGTCAACCGTGCCTAAGTACAGTCCGTTAAGCTTCAGCGCGGCAGGCACGCACGATAAAAAATACACTCTCATATTTATTATTTAATGTATAGCAAATAAAAATTATGTCAATATATACTCCGTAATTAAATTTTTCAGGAGGATAAAATGAACAAAATAAACGGCTATACGGAAGAGGAAGCAAAAACTTTAGTACATTACATTTGCGAGGGCAGGGAAAAAGGACAAACCCTTTCGGGCATGTTTGAAAGCTACGCAAAAAAAACCGGCAGGGCAAAGGGCAGCGTGCGCAATTACTACTATGCACTGCTGCGTTCAAGCGGTGACGAGCGCGTAAAGGGGCTTTTAAAGAACACGGGCTTGAAAGCCGAAAAAATAGTACAGTTTTCCGAAAAGGAAACCGACGAAATGTTAAAGGCGATAATTACCCAGAAAAGCAAGGGCGTTTCCGTGCGCCGCGCGGTTTTAAACCTTTCCAAGGGCGACGACAAGCTTATGCTCCGCTATCAGAACAAATATAGGAACGTTCTTACGAAACAGCCCGAACGCCTTGAAAAATTAATGCGCGAGTGCGGCATAGAAAGCGGCGCGGACGAAGCGCGCAAAAAGTTAGAGGACGAAATAAACGGACTTTACGACAGGCTGGCTTCATCGTTAAAGGAAGAAAATAAAAAGCTCACCTCGCTTATCAAAAAGCTCACCGACGAAAACGCGCTTTTAAGACTTCAAGTAAAGAATTTGCAGTCGTAGAAATTTTTTACAGTCATATACTTTGTCACACTGCCCATACTCTTTATAGGGGCTTTCCCCCTTACAAGGAGAAGAAAGTGGAAAAGTTCATTTTAGGTGTCGCCATCGGTATGGCTGGCGGCGCGCTTATGGTCGCTAATAACTGCAAGCTCAGAAACCTCGTCAAGAAGAATCAGGACGACTTAATGCAGAAAGCAGAGCAGTATATCGACAATAAGCTCGACCAGTTGGAAAAGAAAAGCGAAGAAGTTTTATCATCCAACAACTAATTAAATATTGCCGCGCAAAACCGCGCGGCAATATTGCGTTTTAGGCTTGTGTTTATAATTTAAAAGTGCTATAATTATATATATGGAAAGATACGTCGCTTTCGACATAGGCGATAAACGCATAGGCGTTGCAATTTCAGACCCGTTTAATACATACGCCCTGCCCTCCGAAACGTATTTCAGGAAAAGCTTTAAGGAGGACGTTTCCGCCCTCGCCAAAATTGCAAAGGACAAGGGCGCAACGGTAATAGTCTGCGGCTTGCCTGTAAATTTCGACGGCACCGCCGCCCTGCAAACCGAAAAGACACAACGCTTTATCGATGCGCTTAAAGCAGAAACGGCTATCCCCGTAGTTTGCGAGGACGAGCGTTTCACAACCAAAATGGCGCACGAAACTTTAATTTCCGAGGGAATGCGCAGGGAAAAGCGCAAAAACTACGTTGACGCGCTTGCCGCGGCAAACATACTTGACGGCTATCTCAGAAGAATCAATAAAGGAGTATAAAATGAGCAAAAAACCCGAAAACGAACTTGATATAGAAGAGGAGTTTGAAGAACCCGAGCTTATAGAACTTATAGACGAGCAAGGCAAGGTTATAAATTTCAAGCTTTTGGACGTAACCGAATATAAAGGCGTGAAGTACACGCTGTTGCTTGCCGCCGAACCCAACGAAGAAATCGCCGAGGACGAGGTTGTTATTTTCCGCCTTAACGAAAAGGAAGAAACGCTTGAACCCGTTGAAAGCGAGGAGCTTTTGCAGGAAATTTTCGACTTCTATCAACAGGAGGTCGACGGCGAGGAACTTCTCTCCGACGAAGAAAATTGACGCATAACGCCACCCTGAGCAAGGTCGAAGGGTCCCTTCTGTGACAGTGTAATATATTATATATATGGAAT
>CAMWNA010000079.1 GCA_947175515.1 uncultured Clostridia bacterium
TGCACGCAAAATCCGCGCTCCCCTACCATCACAGCCCCCACCCTCACACCCAGCTTCAATAAAAGACTCCTTTTTTACCAGGCTTTTTCCCGGCATACTACCCCCCCACCATAAAAAACACAGATTATTAATAACACTTGTTATTTTATATTAAACAATTAATCTTGTCAACTGAAATTGTAAAAAAAAATGAGAAATACTATTATTTTAAAGTTTAAATTCTAGTTGACAGTCAAATGGCTCACTTTTAACATGTTGAGTGTTTAACTCCAAAGCATCTATGCACCCAAGCGACCGGTAAAACGACTGACTTTCGACTGCCGAGTGTGAGGAAATATACAGTTTTTTCGCACCGGATTCTCTTGCAAAATCTGCAGCGGCAAAAAAAAGCTTCGTGCCTATTCCTTGTCTTCGTACGTCATACGAAACGTGTAATTCCACTAAATCAGCGTACTGTTTTCTGCTACCTATTAAATTTTTCTGCACTGCGGCAAAACCTTTTAATTTTTCGTTAATGAAAGCACCGAAAACAAATCCGCTCTCAGCTATTATATTTCTAAGCTTTATAATAAGCGCTTCATAATCTTCCGTACTCCAATCGTCTATAAAAGGTGCGTATTTAATTTCCCAAACACCGTTAATTTTGCGCCAACACTTAGTTACAACCTGCCTGCGTATGAATGAAATATAAAGCTTACCGTCAATTTCGCTAATTTCTAATTTTCTATAAGTTATCATTTTGAACCGTTACTATTTATTAATTAAAGATAAAAGTCCGCATCTGAAATACAGATACGGACCTTTGGCGCGGAGAAGAGGATTTGAACCTCCGGTACCTTTTGGGTACACACGATTTCCAATCGTGCGCCTTAAACCGCTCAGCCATCTCCGCATAATGCTGCTTGGTATTAACCAAGCAAGTATTATAATATAAAATTCAAAGAAAAAAATCAAGCGTTTTTAAATGCAATAATCAACTCGGCATATTTTTTTGCTATATTCACGCCGCATACCTTTTCGGCTTCCGCAAAAAATGCGTTTGAGTTTACTTCGCAAACGTTATATGTTCCGTCGCTATCCGTCAAGACGTCTATGCCGCAGTAGTCAAGCTTCAGTATTTCTGAAACGCGTTCACAAAGCGAAATCAATCTTTCATCCGCTTCATATTTTTCACCCTTGCCGCCAAGTTCTATATTCGAACGGAAGTCTTTTTCGTTTTTTCTGCGCATAGCGCATATGACCTTTCCGCCTATCACTATAACGCGGATATCTTCGCCGCCGCAGCCTATAAATTTCTGATAAAAATGCGCCGCAAGCTTATTGCTTTTTTCAAAAGCTTCAAGCTCAGTATGGTCATTTATAAGAAACACGCCGCTCCCAAGCGAGCCGTAACAGGTTTTAGCAATAAGCGGATAGCCGAGCTTTTCAACACGATTTAAAAACTCAACGGACAAGGAAGCGTCCGCATAGTAACAAAGGGGTGCGTAAATGCAGTCCGGCATTGGTATACCGCCGTTTGATAGGGCAATATGCGTAAGCATTTTATCGTCGCACATCTCCACCGCCGCCGCATTGTTGAAAAGCCGAATACCGCTCTTTTCCAAAAGTCTTGCCGCCGCCTTATCCTTATCCAGAAAAACGCAACATTCGTATTTCGGTGCAATTATATTGCCTTTTACTATTTCCGCAAGGGCAATGTTTTTGCGAATTTCGCACTCGGCACCCAAACGCTTTAGTTCTTCGGCAATTCGCTCAGCCTGCATTATCTGAGATTTATTTTTAATATATGCGTTTACGACAATTAAACACTTCATTATATTTGTTAAGAAACTACCCTTATTACCGAAGCAACTTTAGCAAAAACCTTTCCGTTATTGATTTCATTCACTGCTTTTTTAACGTTTTCTTCAAACGTTTCATGGGTAATTAGGATTACGGGAACGGAACCGTTCTTCTTCTCGTTGTCTTGAACGGACTGCGCTACGCTTATATCATACTTGCCAAGCACCGAATAAACGTTAGAAAGCACACCTGCTTTATCCTCAGCGTCAAGTCGGATATAATAAGCGCTTTCATAGTTTGTTACGAATTTAGTTTCAGGGTCAGCGTTTTCATTGTTTTCAAAAGTTGAATAATTGAAATTATCGTGTGTTGCACAATAAATGATATCCCCGACTATAGCGCTGCCTGTAGGAAGCGCCCCTGCTCCCCTGCCGTAAAGCATAACGTCTTCTACACTGTCACCCGTCACGTAAACGGCATTATAGCTGTCACTTACGCTTGCAAGCGGATGGGTATTTTTAACGAAAGTCGGGTGAACCCTGACTTCGATTCCTTTTTCGGAGTTTTTACCTATTGCAAGAAGCTTTAAAACGTAGCCCAATCTTTTTCCGTATTGCAAATCACAGGTTTCTACGCCGGTAATTCCTTCCCTATAAATTTTAGTGTAAGGAATTTTTGTATGAAAAGAAAGGCTTGACAATATGGAAAGCTTATAAGCCGCATCGAATCCTTCAACGTCAGCCGTGGGGTCAGCTTCCGCATAACCAAGCTTTTGCGCTTCGCTTAAAACGTCGTTATAAGAAGCTCCGCCGTTTGACATTTTGGTTAAAATATAGTTCGTGGTGCCGTTTATGATGCCCATCATAGACGTTATTCTATTGCCTTGCAGATTATCAAGCAAAGTTCTGATAACGGGCACGCCGCCTACACAGCTTGCCTCATAAAAAAGTCCGCAGTTATTCTTTTTTGCCGCAGCTTCCAGCTCGTGGCTGAATTTGCAGAACAGCTCCTTATTTGACGTAACTACGGATTTCCCTGCGTTAAGCGCAGCCAGCACGAAGGTTTTTGCCGGTTCTACCCCGCCCATAACCTCAACGACTATATCAACGGCAGGGTTTTTGCAAATTTCATCAATGTCGCAAGTAAGCATGTCAGCATTTACACCGAGTTCTTCTGCACGCTCTTTTTTTCGCTCAAGTATGCCTACTACACCTATATCAACGCCGTGAATCTTTTTATAAAATTCCCTGTGTTCGGTAAGTATTTTATAGGTACCGCCGCCTACCACCCCCAAGCCGAGGATTGCCACACCAACTTTTTTCATTTGTTGTTTGCCTCCGTAGCGTTTAAATCGTACAAATATTTGAGTCCTTCCAAAGTAAGGAGTTTGTCCACATAATCTATGCAGGAAATTTCCTTTGCAATAACTTCCGAAAATCCGCCCGTCGCAACAGTTTTAACCGTATCAAAATTTAACTCGCGCTTTATCTTTTTTACGATATATTCCACAAGTCCGGCAAAGCCGAAAACTATTCCCGACTGCATATTTGTAACGGTATTTTTACCTATAACACGCGTCGGCCTTTCGATTTCCACTCTGGGAAGTTTCGCTGTTCCGTTAACAAGACTATCCAAGGAACCTTTAATTCCCGGAGCGATAACTCCGCCGATAAACTCACCATTATCGTCAATAACGTTAAAAGTCGTCGCCGTACCGAAATCAACGATAATAAGCGGCGCACCGTACTTTCTCAATGCGGCGACATTATTAACAACCCTATCCGCGCCGACTTCTTTGGCGTTATCAACCTTCATATTCAAACCCGTTTTAAGTCCCGGAGCAAGCATTAAAGGCTTTATTTTCAGGTACGTTAAGCACATTCTTTCAAGCGTATAATCAAGCTGAGGTACTACGGAAGATATGATACCGCCCTTAATATCTTCAGCGGTTATTTTATTATTGTTAAGTATGCTGATTATCTGTCCGCCGTACTCGTCTGAAGTTTTTTTATGCTCGGTGGCAACGCGGAAGCTTAAAACAAGCTTATCCGCGTCGAATACCGCATACTTGATATTTGTGTTGCCAACGTCCATGCAAATAATCATATATTATTTTCTTTTTCCTCTACGCTTTCCTCTATTTTTTTAGGAGCATATTTTTTTAATATCTGTTTTTCAACAACCGTTTCAACTGTATGGAGTGCAGGAGCGCAAATTAAATTTATTGCAAGCTCGATGAAAAAATTTACAGTAACTAACCCAACTACAATAATATACATAATATTACGACCGTTGAAGTCAGGCATATACGATGAAACAAAGGTTTTTAAGCTGCCGCTCATACACAGCGCACCAAGAATAAATATTCCCGTATTTAAAAGCGGAACAACCGCAGCGGCAACGAATACTGCAACGTATTTGTTCTTTTTCTTAATAACATTAAACAGCACTCCGGACACAAAGCCGGCAACCATGCCTTTAAGAAGAACGGTTACCACGGTGAAAAACGGACTGTCGTTAAGCACGTATGCCGTAAAAAAATTTGCGCCCGTAACGCCCGTCATTAGTACAACAAATCCGAACACAAAACCCAAAATCAAACCGGCTATCGGTCCTAAAATTATTGCGCCCAATGTTACCGGTACCAGCACAAAGCTAAGATTCAGTCCGCCTGCACCTACGGGAATAGTACTGCCCCAAAGCTGCAAAACGACTACTAACGCCACCAAAACCGCAAGAAAAGTTATGTTCCTTGCGGAAAAGAATTCTCTTTTTTTCTTTTCCATAAAAAACCTCCGTCGGATCCCTTTCGGGTATCCGCAAAATAAAAATATTATACTTATGTACGGTCAGGTTATATATACCTGCCGAAAGTACCTGTAAATTTGGATTATTATAACATTTCCGCATAAATTATGCAAGCGAATAAATAAGCAGTAACATTTTTGCGGCAATTTTAATACAATTTAATATACGGAAACTGCAAGGGCAAAACTAAATTTACATACCGCCTTGCAGCTATTTCACAGGAGGAAATTTTATGAACATTTTTTCAGGTTGCTGCGGCAACAATAGCTGCCTTTGGATTCTTATCCTTTTACTCATTGCCGCAAGTTGCAGCGGTAACGGCTTAGAAGGCGTACTTTCGGGAAGCTGCACCCCTGTACTTATTGCTTTAATATACAGTATGTGGAAAAACGGCACGCTTTCCAATCTGTTATGCGGCAATCACAGCGGTTGCGGATGCGGTTGCAACTAAATAAAAAAACGGAGAGGTTGCCTGAATCGGCAACCTCTTTTGCTTTACCTTTTTAAACTTAAATAAGCGTAAACTGCGGCAACCGTCTTAGCATCGCAGATTTCACCGCTTTCTATCAATTTTATAACCTTTTTAATTTCCATAAATTCCGTATCAAGAAATTCGCCTTCGTCAAGCCTGCGACCGACAAATTCAAATTTTTCGGCTAAGAATATGTGAATTATTTCATCAGTATACCCTACGCTAGGATACAATTCAAGCAAGCGGACAAGCTCAGCGCGGTAACCCGTTTCCTCTTCAAGCTCCCGTGCGGCGGCGTTTGTCGCGTCCTCACCCTGTTCAAGTTTTCCTGCCGGAATTTCGTAAATTTCTTTACCGTATAAATAGCGGAACTGTTTTACAAGCAGAACTTTCCCTTTGTTTACAAGTAGGACAGCCGCGCCTCCGTGGTGTCTTACACATTCACGTACAGACAAACTGCCGTCGGGCAGCTCCACTTCGTCAACTTCGAGTTTCAAAATTTTACCGTTGTAAATCGTTTTGCTATTTAATTTCTTTTCGGAAAAACTCATAATATTTGTTCATAGTCAGAAAGTGATTCTATAAGTGCGCCTATCCCGTCGGAAACGCATTTATTGTAGAGAACGAAATAATTATAGCCGCATATAAGCGCATCGATAAGCTGCTCGTCACCCGCTCTAACCGCGTTTAAAAGCTCGTCTAAAATTTTATATGCGCCTTCCTTTTCATCTCTTTGAACGGAACTGCGCTTTATGTACTGCCTTTCATTTAGGATGCAGAGAGATATTTCTGAAATAAGTTTAGAACGCAATGAATTGGGAACTACGGCGCGGATTTCAAATTGTTCGCCGTCCTCTTCAAGCATATCCTTGTAAACCTGATGAAGCATTTCCTCAAGACTATTTATAACCGTTTTACAGAATGCGTGATAGCTTGAAAAATAGCTGCCGTCTTCAGGGAAGTATTTCTGCAGAAAATCGTTAAAATTGAGCGTATCCCTGTCAAACTCAACCAAAAGACAGAAAATAAACGCAAGTCTTTGTCCAATTGTATGCGGCAGAATGACGTAGCTTTTATTTATTACTCCGTCATTAAGCGTTACCAAGCATTTTTGTTTTTCCTGCAAGTAATCAAAGTCTTTCGTGACGGTATCAAACAGCTTGTATAAATCAGGACTGTTGACAATGCACTTCAAAAGGTCTTTGATTTTTGTAGTCGCCATTATAAATTTGCATTTTTTAAGCTCTTCGCACTTTTCTAAAAACGTTAAAACCTGTTCTTTCGTACTTCTCATACTTCACCTAAAACTTAATATTTATAGAATTTGATCGAATCAAGATTACTCACATTGTTTAATTACTACTTGCTGATTAGTTTCATTGTCATAAAAAAAATATTTTTCAAATCCTTCTTCATCTGTTTCTTGATGACTAAAAATTAGAGGACGACCATTAATAATCGGCCATTCCGGTTGCTGCATCCACTCAGGCTTCTTATTATCAAATTTAAACAACTCTTTAATTTTTGCTTTTCCCCATCTTAATTGCTGAGTTTTCGACATACGTTTAGGTGCCATAGACATTAAGTTTTGCAAAAAAGATATATTATCAATGCCTATCCATTCAGGTAATAGCTGTTCTAAGAATAAATA
>CAMWNA010000080.1 GCA_947175515.1 uncultured Clostridia bacterium
GATAAACGTAAAAGCGCCGCGCGGAAGTTTCCGCGCGGCGCTTAAATTTTAATTTTTTTTATGCCCTGAATATTTTATTCAAAGCTTGCCGAAGTTCAATTCTTACTTTCAGCTTTCTTTTCTTCAACCGCAGCATTTTCGGGCGTTTCTTCCGCCGTAACCTTGCGGCTGATAATAATTTGTCTGGGACATTTAGCAACGCAGGTCAAACATCCCGTGCACTTGCCGTAATCAATTTCCGGCAGATTGTCTTTCATCGTAATAGCTCCGTGGGGGCAGCTCTTTGCGCAGATACCGCAGGCAATGCAGCCGACCTTGCAAACGCTAGTAACTTCCTTGCCGCGGCACTTTGACGAGCAGGCAACGAACACGGGCGCAGTCGCGGGTATTCTGTCGATAATTCCTTTGGGGCAGGTGGTTATGCACGCTCCGCAGGAAATACATCTGTCGGGGTCGACTTGGGCAAGTCTTCCAGTAACTTCAATTGCGTTTTCGGGACAAACCGCCTTGCAGTCGCCGCAGCCTAAGCACGCGTAGGAGCAAGCCTTGTTTCCGCCGTAAAGCGAGTTGTTCGCCGCGCAGGTGGGGTTGCCCCTGTAAACGAATTTATCCGCGCAGTTTTCGATTCCGCCGTTGCAGTGAACAATCGCAACCGTGCGTTCCTCGTCTTTAAGCTCGATTCCCAAAAGCTTGGCAATTTCCGCTTTCTTTTCGGGCGAGGTAACGTGGCAGTCGGAAAGGCTCGCGCCGCCTTTTGCAAGCTTATCTGCAAAACCGCTGCAACCCGAACATCCGCAGCCGCCGCAGTTCGCGCCTGCAAGATTTTCTAAAATCTTCGCTATTTTTTCGTCGACGTTGACTTTGAAAACCTTGCCTACTATAAGGATAAGCGCGCCTATTAAAATTGCAGAGCCTGCAAATATTCCGGCGACTATGCCTACCGTTATCCAAGTCTGGTTGGTAATTTCAAGTAAATTCATATTTTCCGCCTCCTTATATAGATATCAGGCTGAATACGTAGAACGCCATACATATGAAGCACGCCGTGACCATTGCAATGGGGAAGCCTGAAATCGCCTTGGGGGTCTTGTAGTAGTTAAGCTTTTCGCGCATACCGCTCATTATAATCATAACTAGTGTGAAGCCCAGTCCTGCAAACAGCGCGTAAATCACAGCCCAGCCGATATTCATAGAAGCGTTTCCAAGTATCGCGGACATATCCCCGATTAACAGCTCGGTAACGCCTAAAACGGCACAGTTCGTGGTTATAAGCGGCAGGTAAATTCCCATAGCCCCGTAAAGAGTAGGGGAAACCTTTTGTATGATTTTTTCCAGCATCTGGACTAATGAAGCTATGATGAAAATGAAGAAAATTATTTCAAGGAATTCGATTTTCAGCGGCACCATAACGTAGGTGTAAATGGGGTAGGTAACCAAGGTTGCCAGAACCATTACAAGCGTTACCGCAATTCCCATGCCTGCCGCGCTGGAAGTCTTTTTGGAAACCCCTAGGAAGGGGCAGATACCGTAAGTTTTGGCGGTAATAAAGTTATTGGTGAGTACCGCCGAAAGAACTATCGCAATAAACGTACCCATAATTTACGCCGCCTCCTTTGCGTTCAACAAATTTTCACGCGCAAGCTTATTTGCCTTAACTCTGCGCCATCTTTCGAATCCGTCTATGATATACACGAATACCGCAATGCACAGACCGTATACGAGGAACGCGCCCGCAGGGGTTGCAAGCATACCGATTTTGAATTCCATAATCTGCGCTCCGAACAGCGAACCTTTGCCGAGGAATTCGCAGATAACACCCATTATCGTAAGCGCAACCGTGAAGCCCAAACCGTTTGCAATGCCGTCCGCAGCGGATTCCAGAACGCCGTTCTTATTCGCAAACGCTTCCGCCCTGCCGAGGATAATACAGTTCACGACTATCAGTGCTAAGAAGCCGCCCAAGCTGTCGTATAAGTCCGGCAGGAACTTTTCAAGGAACATTCTCGCAAAAGTTACAAGCGTCGCAATAATTACTATATAGCAGGGTATGCGCACCGCACTGGGTATAACCTTTCTCAGTGCCGAAATTATAATGTTGCTCAGCGTAAGCACCACTAGTACGGTAAGTCCCATACCCATAGACGAAAACGCGGAGGATATAAGTCCGAGCGTGGGGCAGGTGCCGAGTACCAGCATAAAGGTGGGGTTCTGGTAGATAAGTCCGTCTAAAGTAATCTTTTTATACTTATTCATTTTCAGTACCTCCTTCGTCGGTTTCTCCGCCGCCTTCGTTTCCGCCGTCGTCTACTATAAGCTTATCGTAGTTCTTTGTCGCAAACGCCGCCGCGTACAGGCACAGGTAGTTCGAATGGGTTGCACCCGTGGAAATTTCCGTTCCCGAATTGTCTGAAGGAAGGGAGATGCCGTTGTCCAGAATTGCTTCTATTCCTGCAAAATCCTTACCTTCGAAAAGCGTTCCGTCGAGTATTCCCGCGTGCATTTGTCCGACGTAAGTGTTGCTCGTTGAACCGTTTTCGGTAACCGTGTAATCGGTAACAACGCCGTCGGCATTAATCGTTATATCTACCTTGAAGCCGCTCGGCTCTTTAAGTCCCTTGGTCACGATATGGAAGGTAATGCTTCCGTCCTCGTTTACCTCGTGGCTTGTAAGCTTGGTTTCGATATATTCAACGAAGTCGAATTCCGCGTAAATATCTTCCGTAACGTTGCCCAAAAGCGCGTTTACGAAGTCCAGCGCACCGTTCACGGCGTTGCATATCGCGGTTTTCGTGCCCTTAACCGTAGCGTTGGTTATAAGGTCCTGCGTGTAAATAATTCCGTCGGTGTACAGCTCTGTAAACTGGTTTAACGCCTTGTCGCTTACTCTGTCTATATAGGACTGACCCTTGTTGGACTCTATTACGACTTTATCAATGCCTTTAACGGCTCCGCCGGAAACGTTTACCACTATCCAGCAGGTAACGGTACCGTTGTCG
Source organism: uncultured Clostridia bacterium (assembly GCA_947175515.1). Lineage (GTDB taxonomy): Bacteria > Bacillota > Clostridia > Christensenellales > Borkfalkiaceae > Coproplasma. Next base: position 2,997 of record CAMWNA010000080.1, read on the forward strand.
TAACCACCCTTGCCGGTAGACTTTATAAGGTAGTTGCCGTCGTCTTTTACTCTGTAGGCTTCGTCAATAGTCGCGTTGTCGTTATAGTTGGCAACCGCAACCGTTTCCGTCTTTACGGACTTTCCGTAAATCTTGTTTATTGCGCGTTCGAACCTTTCCGCGTCCGAAACCGCCAAAAGCCCGTTCATTATCGTAAGGAATATTCCGCTGACAAGCAGCACGCAGGTAAGCGTTATTATGCATTTGAAAGCGGTGCTCTTAAAAAACTGTTTAACGGTCATTTATTTGCCCTCCTTATCAGGTGCGGCCGACGCGTTCGCGTCTACGGGCTCTATAAGATTTTCCGCCGCGCTCTCGGGCGTAATCTTTTCCGCCTTGGGCTTTTTTGCTTTAACGTAGCCGTAAGGTCTTCTGATGAAGTACTTATCGATTAAAGGTACGAACAGGTTCATTAGAATAATTACGAAGGAAGTAACTTCCAATTTCGTCAAGTATCTCAGCGCCGCAACAAGAATAGCCGCTACCGCATAGTAGAAAATCTGTCCGTAAACACCCTTGGGTGAGGTGACGTAGTCGGGGAACATAAATACCGCACCGAACAGTACGCCGCCGGAGAAGATATGCGGCAGGAACAGCTCCATATCGAAGATGTAACCGCCGGTAGCTATAAATCCGAAGCCTGAGAAGAATACGGCGGCGAATCCGAATATAGCTATGAACATTAAGGGCTGCCACCACTTGATAACGTTCCTGACGGAAAGGTAAATATAACCTATAAGTATCGTAACCTTGCAGGTTTCGCCTATGCAGCCTGCAACTCCCGTGCCGAGGAACAAGTCTAGAACGGAAATTTTAGTTGTGGGGTTACCCTCTGAGGGGAACAGCCAAGCAAGGTTCGTTGCGTCGGTGAATATTCCGCTTTCGAATCTGAGCGCGGGGATATTCGCGGCAACGTAGGTGGATATTGCAAAGCTGATTGCCATAAACACGCGAGCGGCGGAAGCAGGGTTAACTAAGTTTTTGCCCGTGCCGCCGAACAGCATTTTGACTATAGCAATAGCAAACATACTTCCTATCAACACCTCGTACCACGCAACGGTGGAGGGGAGTATAAGCGCGAGGATAAGTCCCGTAACTATGGAAGTAAAATCAAACTGCTTAAGCCACCGTTTGCAAACCGCGCCTGCGTCCTTGCACTTTTTCGCAAAGCCTTTGTTCAGTATAAAGAAGTATACGAACTCCGTCGCAACGCACGCAAGCACGGCAACGGCTTCAATTACGAACGCGCGCCAGCCGAAGAACACAATGCCTGCGATTGCGCAGGGCAGAAGCGCGATAATAACGTCCAGCATAACGGAGCGCGTCGTGCGCCGCGATTTAACGTGGGGAGGGGTGGAAACTACGACTGAATTATCCGTCATAATTATTTAACCTCCTTGTCTTTGTTTTTTAAATAAGCTTTTGTTTTTCTTATTGCCTGAATTAAGGGCCGTTTCGCAGGGCAGATGTATTCGCACGCGCCGCACTCAATGCAGTAAGCCGTGTTGCCGTATTTCGCCGCCGCGTTAAAATCGTTCGCCGCGGAGTAGAAGGCCGTGTTCATAGGCATAAGGTGCATCGGGCAAACGTCAGCGCACTTGCCGCAGTTTAAGCAGGGGGTGGGTTCGTCCGCTGCCGCTTCTTTTTCGGAAAGCAGTAAAATTCCCGAAGTGGTCTTGTGCGTGTATACGTCATAGCTTGCAAGCGCCGTACCGGTCATAGGTCCGCCCTGAACGATTTTCAAAGGCTTTATTGCCGCTTCAACGGTCTGTGCCGCGCCTTCTTCCGCGGACTTGTTCGGTACGATTTTGACGGCTTCTCCGCCGCAGTACTCAACTATGTCTTTAACGGAAGTGCCAACCCTTACCAAAAGGTTTTTCGGCTCCTTTACAGCCTTGCCGGAAACGGTTAAAACGCGCTCGTACAGGGGCTTGCCCAACTCAACCGCTTCGCACACGGCAAAGCACGTTGCAACGTTCTGCACAATGACGCCTACGTCCGCAGGCAGCTTGCCTAAGCCTATCTTACGGCCTGTGGTAACGTAAATAAGCTGCTTTTCGCCGCCCATAGGATATTTCCTGCCTAAAACTACGGGCTGAATATCCTCATACGCTTCAAACCTTTCAATGCAGTCGCGCTTGTTTTTTTCAATGCCTATTAAAATGCGCTCAACGCCCAAAGCCTTAGCTAAGTATCTTGCGCCGCGCGCAATCTCGTCCGCCTTTTCAAGCATAAGGCGGTAATCGCAAGTCAAATACGGCTCGCACTCAGCGCCGTTGATAATAAGCGTATCAACCTTAGCGGCAGGCGAAACCTTAACCGCCGTGGGGAATCCCGCTCCGCCCAAGCCGACGATGCCTGCGGCTTTTATTCTCTCCTTAATTTCGTCCGCTTCGGGCGAGGTGAGAGGGGGGAGGAAGGACTTTTCGTCTTTTCCGTCTGATTCTATGAAAATATACTTCTCTGTCTTGCCGCTTGCGCTTACAATATCCTTGATTTCCGTAACCGTGCCGCTCACGGGTGCGAAAACGTCTGAGGATACCGCTCCGTCGGCTTTGGCAATCACTTCGCCCAGCTTTACGGCTTTACCTGCTTCCACGACGGGACTTGCAGGCTTGCCCATAGACTGGTAAGTGGAAACCGCCGCAACCGCAGGCGCAGGCATTACTTCTATTGCGGCGGATTTTGCTATGCTTTTTCCGTCGCGCGGATGTATTCCGCCGAAGTAGTATTTTCCCTTTACTGCTTTCACTTAAAAATCTCTCCTTAATTTAATTACGTTTATGTTTTATCCCTTTCGGGGTTAAACCTATTTTTGCGCCGAATCTTCCGTGTCGGGCTGCCGTTGCTCCTTTTCGGTAAGCTTTTTCCCTATAGCCTTTTCAAAAACGCTTTGCGGCACTTTTTTGAAAACAAGCATAATAACTCCGCCGACTATCGCGCCCGAAGCTATGCCGATTAAAATGAGATACGGCATATAGCCGAGCATTAGCCAAGTACCGCTTATGCCTATGAATACAAGGGTCTGCGTAATATTGTGCGCAACCGCAGCAATCACACTTACCGACATCAGCGAAATTTTAGGGTATACCGTGTACATAAGTACGGAGGATACAGCCATAGACACCGCGCCGCCCGTAAAGCTGTACAAAAGCGCGGAAACGTTGCCGGCGTAAACGGCGCCTAAACCCGTTCTTACGGAGATGACTATAAAGGCTTCCAAAGGCGAATACATAATAAGCGCCGCGAATGAAAAAATATTCGCAAGCCCCATTTTCGCCCCCGGAATAAACAGCGGAGGAAACTGGTTTTCTATTATGAAAGTCACTAAACTCAGCGCGGTGAAAATCGCCAGTGTCGCAATTTTTTTTGCCGCGGATTTACCGTTTTTCATACCGCCGTAATTCCGTTTTTACCTTTACAATTATATATATAATCAATTATACACCATAGGAAC
>CAMWNA010000081.1 GCA_947175515.1 uncultured Clostridia bacterium
TAATTTTCCTCCTGCGGATATATGGTACCATATATCCGCGCAACAATCAATACAGGCAATAAAAAAACTGCGCGATACTTTTAGTATCACGCAGTTTGCAATTTAGCACTGCAGTTCAGCCGTCAACGTACTCGATTATATCCTCAATGCGGCAATCTAAAATTTTGCACAAATCGTCAAGCTTGGCGGTGGTTATTCCTCCGCCCTTTTTCATTCTGTCTATTGTGGCACTGCTTATGCCGTGTTTAAAAATAAGGGTATAAGTCGATTCGCCTTTTCCTTTAAGCGTTTCCCAGAACGGAGCGTAGCTAATCATAAGAAAATTATATTATATGGTCAAAAACTTGACAATAGTCATAAATTTGAGTATACTTTGTACCGGCACTTAGTACTATAATTATTTTATACTTAAGGAGGAAAATTATGATTTGTAACAACTGCGAAACCGATAACCCTGAAGGCGCGGTCTATTGCAAAAACTGCGGTTCGCGCTTGGACGGAAAAACGATTTGTCCGTCATGCGGAAACAAAACCCCTGCAGACGGCAAGTTCTGCATATTCTGCGGAAGCGATACCTCGGCGAAGCAAAAGGCCGCAAAGTCTGCCGCGCCTGCCAAAACGCAAGCTACCGAAAGCCCGCAAAATTCGAAAAAAGCGGCGGCTGTTGCTAAGACTGTTTTCAATAAAACCGCACTTGGCGCCGCGCTTGCCTGCGTACTGTTTTCGCTGATTTTTGTATTCTTGATCGGCGTGGTTTTGGAAGTCGAATACTATGGCATATATTCGGACAGTTTGAAACGGACCTTCGACATTAAGGACTTTTTAGGAAAAAACTTCGATAACTATAAAGCTACTATCGACCAAATAGACAGATACAACCTCACGGCAAACGAACATAACGCGATGACGCATTTTACTGCCGACGCCCAGCTAATATCCTACATATTCCAGACGGTTATAATGGCTTCAACCATAATTGCGGTGCTCGTACTTTCAGTAATCGCAACGATATATACCGTAAGGAACCTTTTGGGCAAATCACAAAAGAACGGTGTTAAGTATGCAATAGCCTCATACCTAGTGTACGTTCTCGGAACGGCGCTTTTGTATTCCGTACTCAACGTAGATATTTCCGTTGAGACGGTTGAAACCTCGGCAGAGCTTTCGGACGCGACGGTTGCAGGGCTTGTTCTCGGCGGAATATTTGCAGCTATAGCAGTAACATGCAGAGTATGCGAACAGGGCAAAGAGCTTTTAAACGTACAGACGATAACCAAATATTCGTTCGCACTTGTCGGAATAGTTCTTTTTGCTGTTACACTCGGCTTATGCTCCGCCCCCGCCGTCGAAATGAAGGAAGGCATAGAAGACTACGGCGAAACCGGTTATCTTTATTTTATAACCGGTCTTGGCGCGACGTTCTCGAACAGAGAAGATTACCAAGCCGTAGGCAGCGCATTCGGAACCGCCGTTCTGGGCACGGTTGCCTTTATACTGGTTTGCGTAATCGCAGCGTTTGCTGTTATGGCAATGATATCCTACGCGAACAACCTGCAAAAGGGCAAAAGCAAAACCCTGCCGTACGTAATAGTTACGTTCGTCGCGGCGATTGCGCTTTTGGTAATTTCAATAATAATGGGCAACGAATTCAACAAAGCAATGTATTATCTTTACGGAACCGAAGGAAGCGCCGACTTCGATTACGCTATACCCATAGGTATATTGGTCGTATCCGCGCTTGCGCTAGTTGCGAATATAGCGCACCTTATAGTAAAGGGCGCAACCAAGCAACCCCAAGAATTGCAGACAGAATATTAATATCCAAACACAACACAGCCGTCCGCGCCAATGTGGCGCGGACGGCTTTTTTCTGTTAAAAATTTACACGGCGAAATTTGCAATTTGCCGTCAAATCATTTTGTTTATTGTCGGAGGTGTGATATAATTAATCAGTATTTAATTACTTAATTAAAGAACAAATATTCAGAGGAGTAAACGATGTCACAAAATCTATTCGAAGGTACCGAAGGGCAAATGAAAGATTTGTTGAAGTCAATCAACGCCCACCGCGGCGAAGCCGGCGCGCTTATGCCCGTATTGCACGACGCGCAGACTATTTACGGCTATCTGCCTGCGGAAGTACAGACGGTTATTGCGGAAGAGCTTAACGTTCCGCTTGCCGAAGTTTACGGCGTAGCCACCTTCTACTCGCAGTTTTCCCTGACGCCCAAGGGCAAGCACAAAATAAGCGTATGCCTCGGTACGGCGTGTTACGTTAAGGGAAGCGACAAAATTTTACAAGCTATTGAAAAAGAACTGAGAATATCCTGCGGAGAATGCACGCCCGACAAGAAATTCTCAATAGAAAGCTGCCGCTGCGTAGGTGCGTGCGGACTTGCGCCCGTTATGATTATCGACGGCGAGGTTTACGGAAAACTAAAACCCGACGACGTAGCAGGCATACTCGATAAATACATAAAGGATTAAGGAGGTAGGACATGACTTGCGAAGAACTTGAAAAAATCGCCGCGAAAAACGCGGACCTAATCAACGTCAGGAAAATCGTGCGCGAGCAGGCTGAAAAGCTTTCCGCCAACACGGGTTACAGAAAACAGGTACTCGTCTGCGGCGGCACGGGTTGCACCTCCTCCCATTCTCTCGATGTTATAGACCAGCTTGAAAAATCGTTCAAGGAGCTTAAAATTGACGACGTCTTAATCGTCAAAACAGGCTGCTTCGGGCTGTGTGCGCTCGGACCTATTATGATAGTTTACCCCGAAGGCGCGTTCTATTCCCAAATGACCCCCGAACACGCAAAGACGGTTGCGGAAAAGCACCTTATAAAGGGCGGCGAAATCGTAAAGGAGCTTTTATACGCGGACACCGTTCACGAGGACGGAAGCGTTATCCCCTTTGCGGAAATCCCCTTCTACAAACACCAGATGCGAATTGCGCTGAGAAACTGTGGCGTAATCGCGGCTGAAAGCGTTGAGGAAGCTATTGCGGCAGGCGACTATAAGGCGCTGAAAAAGGCTCTGTTCGAAATGACCCCCGAAACCGTAATAGACGAAATAAAAAAATCCGGCTTACGCGGCAGGGGCGGCGCAGGCTTCCCCACGGGGCTTAAATGGCAGTTTACAAAGGACGCCGCAGGCAATAAAAAATACGTTTGCTGTAACGCGGACGAGGGCGACCCCGGCGCGTTTATGGACAGGTCGGTTTTAGAGGGCGACCCCCACTGCGTACTGGAAGCGATGACAATTGCAGGCTACGCGGTCGGCGCGGAAGAAGGCTACATATACGTGCGCGCCGAATATCCCATAGCCGTTGAAAGGCTTAATATAGCCATAGGACAGGCTCGCAAGCTGGGACTGTTGGGCAAGCATATTTTAGGCAGTAATTTCAGTTTCGATATTCATATCCGCTTGGGCGCAGGCGCGTTCGTATGCGGCGAAGAAACCGCGCTTATGGCGAGCATCGAAGGTCACCGCGGCGAACCCAGACCCCGTCCTCCCTTCTCGGCGCAGTGCGGACTTTTCAAAAAACCCACCGTATTGAACAACGTGGAAACGTGGGCGAATATTGCGCCGATAATTTTAAACGGCGCGGAATGGTTCTCCTCGATCGGCACGGAAAAAAGCAAGGGCACCAAGGTTTTCGCCGTCGGCGGTAAAATAAGAAACGTCGGACTTGTGGAAGTTCCTATGGGCACCACGCTTAAAACCATAATCGAAGATATCGGCGGCGGCATACCCGACGGCAAAACCTTCAAAGCCGCGCAGACCGGCGGCCCCTCCGGCGGCTGTATCCCCGCAAAATTCATAGACATTGCAATGGACTTCGACAACTTAATATCCATAGGCTCAATGATGGGCAGCGGCGGACTTATTGTTATGGACGAGGACACCTGTATGGTGGACATCGCCAAGTTCTACCTTGAATTCACCGCGGACGAAAGCTGCGGAAAATGCACCCCCTGCCGCATAGGCACCAAACGGCTTTTGGAAATTTTAACGAAGATTACCGAAGGCAAGGGCGAACCCGAGGACTTGGAAAAGATTAAGGAAATTGCCGAGCATATGAAAAGCTCGTCCCTGTGTGCGCTGGGGCAGTCGGCGCCCAACCCCATACTTTCCGCTATGGAGCATTTCGGCGAGGAATATAGGGCGCACATCTATGAAAAGAAATGTCCTGCCGGAGTTTGCAAATCACTCCTTTCCTACTACATCGAACCCGACAAATGCCGCGGCTGTACGCTGTGTATGCGCAGCTGCCCCGCGAACGCTATTTCGGGCAGCGTAAGAAATCCGCACGAGATTGATTTGAAAAAGTGCATTAAATGCGGACAGTGTATTGCGCACTGTAAGTTCGGCGCAATAACCAAAAAGTGAGGTGAGCAAAAGTGAAAATCATAAATCTGAAAATTAACGGAATACCTGTAAGCGTACCCGAAGGCTCGACGATATTGCAGGCGGCAAAGCTCGCCAACGTAAGAATACCCACCCTCTGCTATTTAAAGGACGTACAGTGCGTCGGCTCGTGCAGGCTATGCCTTGTTGAAGCGACGGGCGCGCGCGGACTTGTAGCGGCGTGCGTTTACCCCGTTTCCGAGGGTATGGAAGTACGCACAAACACGCCTAAGGTAAGGCGTTCCAGAAAAACCACGATAGAGCTTATACTTTCCACCCATAAAAAGAAGTGCTTAAGCTGTCCGCGTTCAATGAACTGCGAGCTGCAGAAGCTCGCCCTCGAATATAACGCCGAGGAGGACCGTTTCGGCACCGACCACGACGTTAAACCCGTTGACGACTTTTCGGCTTCGGTCGTGCGCGACAACAGCAAGTGCGTAATGTGTACGCGCTGCGTTGCGGCTTGCGCACAGCAAACGATTGGCGCGATAGGTCCGAAGAACCGCGGATATGCCAAGGTTATCGGCTCACCTTACGACGTTTCGCTTGCGTTCACACCCTGCGTAAACTGCGGACAGTGCGTAGTTGCCTGCCCCGTAGGCGCACTGTATGAAAAGAGCGCGATTGCCGACGTATGGGGCGCGATAGTTGACCCGACCAAGCAGGTAATATTCTTCACCGCGCCGTCTATAAAGGCGACTATCGGCGAAGCGTTCGGCTTGCCCGTAGGCACCAACGCAGAAGGCAAAATGGTTACCGCCATAAAACAGCTTGGCGACGTTAAGTGCTTTAATATGGACGTGACCGCCGACCTTACCATTATGGAAGAAGCCAACGAGCTTTTGGATAGAATTAAAAACGGCGGCGCCCTGCCTATGTTTACAAGCTGTTGCCCGGGCTGGATAAAGTTCGCTGAACACTACTATCCCGAGCTTATCCCCAACATATCCTCGTGCAAATCTCCGCAGGAAATGTTTTCGGCGTTGCTTAAAACCTACTATTGCGAAAAGCACGGCATAGACCCGAGGAATCTTTACGTAGTTTCCGTTATCCCCTGCACGGCAAAGAAGTTCGAGGTAGCGCGTGAAGAGCTAGGCGGCTATACCGACGCGGCGCTGACCACGCGCGAGCTGGCAAAGATGATTAAGGAAGCCGGCATCGACTTTGTGAACATCGAGGAAAGCACTTACGACACCCCGTTTGAAACGGCAAGCGGCGCAGGCGCGATTTTCGGCGCGACGGGCGGCGTTATGGAAGCGGCTTTAAGAACGGCTGCGCATAAGCTCGGCGGCGTGGGCGCACCCGTAGAATTTAAGGAAGTGCGCGGCACCAAAGGCGTAAAGGAAGCCGAATATACCGTGGGCAACGCAAAATTAAAGGTTGCGGTTGCAAGCGGACTGGGCAACGCAAGAAAGGTTATAGAAGATATAAAGAGCGGCAAAAAGAATTACGCATTCGTTGAAATTATGGCTTGCCCCGGCGGCTGTATAAACGGCGGCGGTCAGCCCTACGTTCACGACGAAGTGCGCAACTCTATCGACTTAAAGACCGTCCGCGCACAGGCGCTGTACGATTACGATAAGGAAAACGCATTGCGCTGCTCGCACGAAAACCCCGCGGTTGAAACCATTTATAAGGAGTTTTTGGGCGCGCCCAATTCACACAAGGCGCATAAGCTTTTACACACCGTTTACCACAAACGCGAAAAATATTAATTCTTACGCCAAACCTGAGTATTTGCGAAAAATTTAATCAGCTTTTATATAACGCAAGGGGGCGCGTGCATAAGCACGCGCCCCCTCGGCTCCTAAAAAATACACGCCCCCCCAACCCGGACAGAAGGGCGAGTGCCGGAGTATCGGGGAGAAAAAAAGAGGGGGGGGGGGGGGGGGGGGGG
>CAMWNA010000082.1 GCA_947175515.1 uncultured Clostridia bacterium
CGCACAACGGTGCGCGAGCGGCTGTTCTATTTTTAAACTTATTTTTTACTTTTTTTTTCGCTGACGTCGGGGTTACTTTCCTCTTCAACGTTTTTTACGGAGGTTTCGTCAACGGGTTCCCATTTAAGCTCTCTTTTTTCGGGTTCGTCGGGGTGGGCGGTTTCTGCCGTTCCCTCCGCTTCCGCTACGGCTTTCGGCGTTTTGCGGGTAAGCTCGGGGTGTTTCATATTCTTTGCAAGCACGTAATACTGCAGGAACACGTAGCCAACGCCGATAAGAACCATAAAAATGCTCCAGAACTGCGAGGGGGAAAGCGCGGTGCCGAGGAATTGACCTCTTTCATCAGCACGCGCAAACTCTATGCCGAAGCGCCAGACGCCGTAGGCTATTGCGTATACGGCAAAGTTGTAATTGAACTTAAACTTGAAGTACAGCAGCGCCATTACCGCGCCGAGCGCAAGCAGGAATAACATTTCAAAAAGCTGTACGGGAACGACCTTTACTCCGTCCATTGACATATGCAGGGAGCTGCTGTAGCCGCTTGCGCAGGCTAAGCCCCATTCCGCAGGTTTGCCGTAGCAACAGCCTGCAAAAAAACAGCCGAATCTGCCGAGGGCGTGGGCGATAGTAATGCCTATAGGGATAAAAGGCAATGCGTCGGTTAAGGTTGCGTTGAATTCGGGCGCAAGCCATTTTATTTTTGTGCGCGGATGAACGACGTATATATATATAAGGTATACGCCGACGAAGCTTGCAACGCCGCCGATAAGTCCGCCGATAAACGTCATACTGCCGAGGTTGAAGCCTGCGGACGGGTCCGCAATGTAGTTGTAAACAGCCTGAAACAGCGTTGCCGAGAAAATGCCAAAGCCTGTGCCGAAGATGCCGATAAATAAAATCATATCGGCGGAAGCTTCGTTAAAGCCGCGGAATTTCATTGTGAATATCAAAAAGCCGAAGCAGGCGATAATTCCCACAGCCATACATATACCGTAAAGGTAAACGCCGTGACCGAAAATTGTAAATATAGGGTCGGGATACATAAATTAACCTTTTCTTGATTTTATGCTAAAAGTATAACACTTTCCGCGCCGTATGTCAAATCATATAGCCTGCGTATCGTTTTGCGGTAAATCGGGTTGCATTGCCGAATTTTCGGCGGCGGTTTCGCCTGTCGTCAAGTTGGTCTGTACTTCGGGGTCGGTTGCCGCGGCTTCACTGATTTTTGCGGAGGCTTCAACGTTTCCTTCGGTGACATTAACGTTCCCTGCGGCGGCAGGTTTGGGGAAGCGTTTGACAGTGAAAAGCCAAAAGCCGATTGCGATAAACATACTTATGCTCCAGCCTATCGCCCAAGCCCAGCTGACGCCCTTGAAGCCCCAGCCGGCGCCTGTTAATACGTAGACTAATATCACCCTTAAAATAAGGTCGGTGAACGTGCTTACCGTAAAGCCGAGGTTACCGCCGCAGCCGCGCACCGCGCCGTCGGAGACTATTTTTATACAGACAACGGGCAGGAAGCTTGAAACCACCGTCATAAACTGCACGGAATATTTAAGCGCGTCGTCGGTGAGCTTATCCTTTTGGATAAAGACTTTCGTCAAGGGTTCGGGCAGGGACACGAAAAGCGTTAAAAACAGCACGCTGGTTGCAAGCGCGTACAAAAGCACTGCCAAATAACCCTTCTTAATCCGTCCGTACTCCCCTGCCGCTTTGTTCTGCGAACAGAAGTTGGAAAGACCGTTGGTCATAGAAACTACGCCCATATTCGCAACGCACACGACCTTGAACGCCGTAGTAAAGCCCGTGGTTGCATCTTCGCCGAGGGAGTTTATGCGTTTGCCGACAAAGAAGTTGCCGACGGAAACAAAGCTTTGCTGTAAGATTATAGGAATAGAAGTTACGGTTAAATCTTTTAAAATATTCTTGTCGAAGATTTTGGGTTTTTCCTCCGTACGGACGGCTTTCAGTTTACGCACGAGCACGAACGCCGTAAGCACGCAGGAAATTGCCTGTGAAATAAAAGTAGCCCAAGCCGCGCCGGCAACGTCCAAGTGAAATACCCAAACGAATAAAACGTCAAGCCCGACGTTCAGAACCGAGGATATAACGAGGAATATAAAGGGCGTTTTACTGTCGCCCAAGGCTGAGCATACGCCGCAGCCGAGGTTATACAAGAACACGAACGGCAGCGAGCCGACGTATATGTATAAATAGGTTAAGCAGTCGTCAAAATAACTGCCGTGTGCGCCTATCGCTTTGACGAAAAGCGAGCCGAAGCCGAAGCCTACAACCATAATGAATACGCACAGCACGGAAAAGGATATAAGCGCGGTGTTAAAGGTTTCACGCACTTTTTTATTATTGCCGGCGCCGAAGTGTTTTGCGATTATTACCGAACAGCCGCCGTTTGCGCCGAGTGCAAAAGCTAGCAATACGTTAATTATTATCGTTGCGTTGCCTACCGCGTCCACGGCGAGTGCGCCGTCGGTTGCGAAATTGCCGACGACCAACAAATCGACCAGCGAATAAAGCTGCTGAACGATTGCACTGCCGAACAGGGGCAGGGAATATAAAAGCAGGCACTTCCAAACGTTGCCGCTCGTTAAACTGACTGTTTTACTGCCTTTCATAACGAACTTTATTATAGTAACGCGCGTTTGAAATATCAAACGCTTTTTTCGCGAATTTTCGCGCCGCGGCGTATTTGATAATTTCGCACAATGCTTGTGCGAAAAAGAAAGCCGCGGAACGCTTAAAGCGTTCCGCGGCTTGTTTTACTATTTAATTACTTTTTAGCTGCGGGTTTTTTAGCCGCAGTTTTGGTTGCCGTTTTTGCCGCAGGTTTAGCCGCTTCCTTTTTTGCGGTTGATTTTGCGGCGGGCTTTGCTGCCGCTTTCTTTGCGGGAGCTTTAGCCGCAGACTTTTTAGCGGCGGGCTTTTCTTCCTTTACTTCCGCAGGGGCGTTAGCCCTCTTCTCCTTAATTGCCGCCTGTGCAGCCGCAAGGCGCGCGATGGGAACGCGGTAAGGCGAGCAGGAAACGTAGTCAAGTCCGATGTTGTGGCAGAACTCTATAGACGAGGGGTCGCCGCCGTGTTCGCCGCAGATACCTACGTGAAGTTCGGGACGCTGACCCTTACCGAGTTTAACAGCCGTATCCATAAGCTTACCTACGCCGACCGTATCGAGACGGGCGAACGGGTCGCTCTCGTAAATCTTGTTGCCGTAGTACGAGGGCAGGAATTTGCCTGCGTCGTCACGCGAGAAGCCGAAGGTCATCTGCGTTAAATCGTTGGTGCCGAAGCAGAAGAATTCAGCTTCCTTGGCGATGTCGTCAGCGGTGAGCGCCGCACGGGGAATTTCAATCATCGTGCCGACTTCGTATTTAAGGTTTACGCCTGCCGACGCGATAACTTCGTCCGCAGTCTGAACGACTACTTTCTTAACGTAAGCAAGCTCTCTCACTTCGCCTACGAGGGGAATCATAATTTCGGGTTTAACCGTCCAGTCGGGGTGGCGCTTCCAAACGTTGATAGCCGCCTTGATTACGGCTTTCGTCTGCATAACCGCGATTTCGGGATAGGTTACGGTAAGACGGCAGCCGCGGTGACCCATCATGGGGTTGAATTCGTGCAAGTCGGAAATAATCTGCTGAATCTGGGGAACCTTCTTATGCTGGGTTTTAGCAAGCGCCTTAATATCCTTAGGGTCGGTGGGAACGAACTCGTGAAGGGGCGGATCGAGGAAACGAATGGTTACGGGCTGACCTTCAAGCGCTTCCATAAGTCCTTCGAAGTCCTTCTGCTGCATAGGCTCGATTTTAGCGAGCGCCGCTTCCCTTTCCTTTACGGTGTCGGAGCAAATCATTTCCCTGAACGCGCCTATTCTGTCAACGTCGAAGAACATATGCTCGGTACGGCAAAGACCGATACCCTGCGCGCCGAACGCCGCAGCCTGCTTTGCGTCCTTAGGGGTGTCGGCGTTGGTCCTTACGCCGAGCTTTTTATACTTGTCCGCAAGGGACATAATTCTGCCGAAGTAGCCGGAGTTGGGGTCTGCCGGAACCGTGGGGATAAGGCAGTTATAGATGTTACCGGTGGAGCCGTCAAGGGAAAGAACGTCGCCTTCCTTGTAAAGCTTGCCTGCAAGGGTGAAGCGCTTCTTCTCTTCTTCCATTTTAATTTCGCCGCAGCCGGATACGCAGCAGGTACCCATACCGCGCGCAACGACCGCCGCGTGAGAGGTCTGTCCGCCGCGTACGGTTAAAATACCCTGTGCGTACTTCATACCTTCGATGTCTTCGGGTGAGGTTTCAAGACGGACTAAAATTACCTTCTTGCCCTTCTTGCCTTCGATAACAGCGTCCTCTGCGGTAAATACGATTGTACCTGCAGCCGCGCCGGGGGAAGCCGCAATACCTTTGCCGACTACGTTAGTCTTGTTTGCGTTTTCCAATGCCTTAGCGTCGAACTGGGGGTGAAGAAGCATATCAAGAGATTTCGCGTCAATCTGCATAAGCGCTTCTTCTTCGGTAATCATACCTTCGTCGATTAAATCGCAAGCGATTTTGATAGCCGCAGCCGCGGTGCGCTTGCCGTTACGGGTCTGTAACATATACAGTTTGCCCTGCTCGATAGTGAATTCCATATCCTGCATATCGCGGTAATGGTTTTCAAGAGTGTTGCAAACTGTTAAGAACTGTTCGTAAACTTCGGGAAGAACTTCCGCCATTTTGGAAATGGGCATCGGGGTGCGTACGCCTGCAACGACGTCCTCGCCCTGAGCGTTCATTAAGAATTCACCCATAAGTCCCTTTTCGCCAGTAGCGGGGTTACGCGTAAACGCAACGCCCGTGCCGCAGTCGTCGCCCATATTGCCGAACGCCATCATCTGTACGTTTACGGCAGTACCCCAAGAATAGGGAATGTCGTGGTCCATACGGTAGATGTTCGCACGGGGGTTGTCCCACGAACGGAACACGGCTTTGACCGCTTCGAAAAGCTGTTCCTTAGGATCGTCGGGGAAATCTTTTCCGAGTTGTTTTTTGTATTCAGCTTTGAACTGGTAAGCCAAAGACTTCAAATCGTCGGCGGTTAAGTCAACGTCGAACTCGACGTTCTTCTTCGCCTTCATCTCGTCTATGAGTTTTTCGAAATATTTCTTGCCGACTTCCATAACTACGTCGGAGAACATCTGGATAAATCTTCTGTAGCAGTCCCAAGCCCAACGGGGGTTGCCCGATTTAGCCGCGATAGTTTCAACGACCGTTTCGTTAAGACCCAAGTTCAGTATGGTATCCATCATACCGGGCATGGAAGCCCTTGCGCCCGAACGGACTGAAACGAGAAGGGGATTTTCCTTATCGCCGAACTTCTTGCCGCAGATTTTTTCCATCTTCTCAACGTTAGACATAATTTCTTTCTGAATTCCGTCGTTGATGACTCTGCCGTCTTCATAGTACTGGGTGCAAGCTTCGGTCGAAATCGTGAAGCCCTGCGGTACGGGTAAACCTATCTTCGTCATTTCAGCAAGGTTTGCGCCCTTGCCGCCCAACAGCTCCCTCATTCCCGCGTCGCCTTCGGTAAAGAGATAGCAATACTTCTTTGCCATTAAAAAATCCTCCAAGTTGAAATTATATTTTAAGTGCGGCTTTTAAAAAAACACGCAAAAAATTCAATGTGTTTTATCAATATATAATTGTAATATAAAAAAAAGCTTTAAGCAAGTGTTTCACGGAGGTTTTTTTAAAAAGCACGCGGCGGCCCACATTAAATAAAGTTGGCCCCCGCGTTTATTGTTAAAATATTTATATTTTTAACAAATGAAGCATAACAAGAAAGTAAAAGGGTATATAAAAGGTG
>CAMWNA010000083.1 GCA_947175515.1 uncultured Clostridia bacterium
CGAGATCTACACGCGTAAGATCGTCGGCAGCGTCAGATGGGTCTAAGAGACAGTTATATTTCAGCTTACAGCCGAATTATATTATAGCCAACCCAATACGTCGAACAGGTTGTATTTGCTGAATACTACAACCGCAACGAGCGAAACGGTGGACATAATTTTAATGAGAATATCCAACGAGGGTCCGACGGTGTCCTTTAAGGGATCGCCAACGGTATCGCCTACAACGGAAGCGTCGTGTGCGGCGGAGCCTTTTTGTTCGCCTTCCACTCCGCCTGCTTCGATATACTTTTTCGCGTTATCCCAAGCGCCGCCGGCATTGCCGCAGAACAGTGCAAGCATTATTGCCGCAATGGTCGCGCCCATCAGCAGACCGCCGACGAACATCGGTCCGAATACGAAGCCCGTTACTATCGGGAAGAGTATACACATTATGCAGGGGATGCGCATTTCCTTAAGTGCGCCCTGTGAAGAAATTTCAATACACGTTTTATAGTCGGGCAGGGTTTCGCCTTCCAAAAGTCCGTGAATTTCCCTGAACTGACGGCGGACTTCCTCTACCATTTTCCTTGCGGCTTTCGCAACGGCTTCAATAAGCATGCCCGAGAACAGGAATGGCAGAGCCGCGCCGCACAGCGCGCCGCACAGAGTGAGGGGCTGCATAAGGTTCAAAATCAAGTCGTCTATTATATCGATTTCCGCAAACGCGAACAGGTACGAGGTCATAAGCGAAAGCGCCGCAAACGCCGCAGAGCCGATTGCAAAGCCCTTGCCTATTGCCGCCGTGGTGTTGCCGACGCTGTCGAGCTTGTCGGTAATTTCCCTGACGGAGGGGTCCAAAGCGCTCATTTCGGCAATGCCGCCGGCGTTGTCTGAAATAGGTCCGTAGGTGTCCACGGAAACGGTTGCCGCAACGAACGAAAGCATACCGAACGCCGCGCAGGAAATTCCGTACAGCCCTGCCAAAGCGTAGCTGCCGAATATAGCAACCGCAAGCACCACTACGGGGAGCATACAGCTTATCATACCGTTTGCAAGTCCCTGCGTTACGGTGAGCGCAGGTCCTTCTTTCGAGGACTGGGAAATCTTCTTCGTAGGCTTGTAATCGTAGCTGGTGTAGTATTCGGAAATTATACCTATTATAATACCCGCCGCAATTCCGCAAACAGCCGCAAGCCAAGGACTGAACGCGCCGACCTTAAAGCCTACGCCGCTTGCTTTAAACGCTTCCGAAGGAACGTCCCTAAACATAAAGTAGCTTAACACGCAACCGACGGCAACTGTAACGCCTGCCGAAATCCAAGTCGCGATATTGAGTTCCATATGCACGTTTTTGGAAAGCCGAGGTTTGATTACTATATAGGAAATACCTATCATACAAGCGATAAGTCCGCAGCCCGCGAAAACGAGAGGGAACAGTAAAAGCCTGTTTAAGAACACGTTGTCTATTATCAGCTTGTGCATAAACAGCTCGCTTGCAAGAATTATCGCGGCCAGAATCGAGCCGACGTAGCTTTCCAGAAGGTCGCTGCCCAAGCCTGCGACGTCGCCCACGTTGTCGCCTACGTTATCCGCAATGGTTGCAGGGTTTCTGGGGTCGTCCTCGGGAATGTGCGCTTCGGTTTTACCGACGAGGTCCGCGCCCATATCCGCGGCCTTTGTGTAAATGCCGCCGCCGACGCGGTTGAACATTGCGATAATGGAACAGCCGAGTGCGTAGCCCGAAAGCGTCATCGTGAACGAAGATTCAAGACCGGTTATAAAGTTTTTGCCGACGGTGTTTTCGGCTATGTCCTTAATCTGACCTGCCGCAAGCCCGAACACGCAGTAAACTATTATAACGCCCAAAAGCGCAAAGCCGGCAACGCAAAGACCCATAACCGAACCGCCCTTGAACGCAACCTTTAAGGTTTTGCCCAAGTCGCCCGTTTCGCGCGCTTTGTTGGTTACGCGAACGTTGGCGTAGGTGGCAATTTTCATACCTACCCAGCCTGCAGACGCGCTCATAACCGCGCCGATAACGAACGCGATTGCCGCTTGCCAGCTTATTACGAGGAACACGACCACGGCTATAACCGAGCCTATTATCGCAACGAGCTTATATTCGTAGCGGATAAAGGCGTTCGCGCCGATGCGGATTGCGCCGGCAATTTCGCCCATGCGGTCAGTACCCTCTTCCAGCTTCTTCACGCAGAAGAAGTTGAATACCGCGTACGCGATTGCAAGAATAACAGCCGCGCCGACGATAATCAGAAGCAAATTGATACTCATATTTTTCTCCTTATTTAATACGGTATTAAAATAATATCACACAATTTTCAAAAAAGCAATATCAAACCGCCGATTTGTGAAAATTTTTCTAAAAATGCCCGAATTTACCATTTATTTAATTTTCACACGTTTAGGTTTTTGACCAAACTTGCATTAAAAATTCCGCAGTAGTATAATAAAAGTATGAAACGCAGATACGCAGTGTTAGCAATAATTTATGCAATAGCAATGTTCGGGGTAATTTTTCTCGGCAGTTACCTCGGCATGCCTTGGCTTTGGAAATTGGGGATCGGCTTGCTTTTCGGCGGCTCCTTTCTAATTGCGATGATTACGACGATAGTCATCGTAGTCCGCGCCGTCAAAAAAAGCGGCGAACAAACGGACGTACAGCCCGACGGCGAAGATATTACGGACGAAGATATTGTGGACGAAATTATCGACGATAACGACGAAGTGAACCCCGTCGCAGTTGCCGAACACGAAATAAGCAACGCGGTAAATGAATACAAGGCTTCAAGCCGCAAGGAAAAGATTTTCGGCATAGTGCTTATCGCCGTCCTGCTCGCCTGCATTATCGGCGGCGCGGTTTCATTTAGTTTTAACCAAATCGTAGGCGGCGTGTTAATCGGCGCGTTCGTGCTGATAATTATTTCGTGCATCGTCGTAACGAGCATAAAACAGCGTATAGCAATGTCGGGCAGGGGCGTGAGGGCTAACGCGCCCATACACGAAGCCACGGTTATTGCCTGCACGCGTTCAAGCCAAACCACCGTAATGGGCAGAACCACCGTCGTTTACAAGTTGCGCCTTGATTTGGACGGCATGGAAAAGGTGACTTACAGCAAGAATTATTATGACGTTGGCGAAACCGTTTCCGTCCGCGGCGACTTGTACGACAAACGCATTGCATTGGTCGAGGACAGCGAAAGATACACCCCCTACCCCTCCTATCTAAATTATTTTGGCGATACGGACGAGGATACCGACGATTTCGAAACAGAAGATTACAACACCGAAGATTAAAAATAAATACGAACCGGCGGCGCGCTTTAAAAAAAGCGCGCCGCCCTATTTTAGCCTGACGAAACAAATTTTCCAAGATAAGGAAATAATTTTAAATTTGCTATTGAATATTTAAGTTCGGTATGATATAATTTTCAGGTAGAAATATTTTACAATTTATTAAAGTGGGGAAAAATTATGAAAGACAATAACTGCGGCTATTGCGTCGGCGGCGAACCGCTTGCAAAGTTCGGAATTAAAATCTGCGACCTGAAAGTTAGCCAGCTTATTTTATTCAAAGAACAGTCCAAGCTTGGCAGGTGCATCATTGCATACAAAGACCACGTCAGCGAAATAGTCGATATTTCCGACGAGCAAAGAAACCTTTTCTTTGAAGACGTAGCGCACGCAGCACGGGCTATACACAAGGTTTTCAAGCCCGACAAGCTGAATTACGGCGCATACGGGGACACGGGCTGCCATTTGCATATGCACCTCTGCCCCAAGTACAAGGGCGGCGACGAGTGGGGCGGCATTTTCCAGATGAACCCCCAAAAGGTTTACTTAACCGACGATGAATATCAGGATATGATAGAAAAAATTAAAGCCGCGCTTTAATTAAAAGCACGGAAACAAATAACGAATAAGGGGAAAATGAAAATTGGCACATAACGTAATAGCCGAAGCTAAAAGATGTTTAAACTGTAAAAAACCGCTGTGCAGGACGGGCTGTCCCATTAACACGCCTATTCCGCAAATGATTTCGATGTTTTTAAACGGCGAAATTAAGCAGGCGGGCAAAATGCTTTTCGAAAACAATCCGCTTTCCGCCGTCTGCTCGCTGGTGTGCAACCACGGCAACCAGTGTCAGGGGCACTGTATCCGCGGACTTAAAGGCGAGCCCGTGGAAATCAGCTCGATTGAAAACTTCGTATCCTCCGCCTATCTTGACAGCGCTCAGCTTGATAAAGCCGAGCCGAACGGCATTAAAGTCGCCGTCGTCGGCGCGGGCCCTGCCGGCATAACCATTTCCATAAAAATGGCTCAGCTCGGCTACGACGTAACGGTTTTCGAATCCAAGTCGGAAATAGGCGGCGTTCTCCGCTACGGCATACCCGAATTCAGACTGCCAAAAACCATTGTCGACAGATACGAAGTGCTTATGCGCAAACTCGGCGTTAAAATCAAATTCAACGTAACCATAGGCAAAGCTTTCGGCATTGAGGAATTATTCCGCGACGGGTTCAAGGCAATTTCAATCGGCACGGGCGTAACTTGGCCCATTGCCCTTAACATCAAGGGAGAAACGCTGGGGCACGTACATTACGGCGTACACTTTTTAGAGCGTCCCGACGTGTACGAGCTTGGAAACAGCGTAATAGTTATAGGCGCAGGAAACGTTGCAATGGACGTTGCGCGCACTGCGTTGCGCCGCGGCGTTAAGGACGTTAAAATTTTAGTCAGAAGCGACAGATACACCGCAAGCAAGGAAGAAAAAGAATATGCGGAAATAGAAGGCGCACAGTTCATTTACAACAAAGCGCCGGTTGAAATCACCGACGATGGCGTAATGTTCGCAGACACCGTGTGCGACGAAAACCACAGGGTTATTTCCACTTCCGAAAAGCCCGAGCTTATGCGGGCGGACACCGTTATGATTTGTGTTTCGCAAAGACCTTCAAATCTTATTCTTACCCAGACCGAAGGACTTGAAACCAACGAACGCGGCCTTGCAAAGATAAACGAAGACGGCTCTACCTCGCGTAAAGGTTTGTTCGCCTCAGGCGACGTTGTACGCGGCGCAAAGACCGTAGTTGAGGCGGCGGAAACTTCAAAGCGCGTTGCCCTTGCAATGGACGCATACTTAAAATCGTTACCCAAAGAATAAACAATTTATATAAACAACAGCCGCCGCGCTTTGATTTAAGCGCGGCGGCTTCTTTGATATTACTGTTTTAATCCCAAAATGTCGTCTGAGGAAACGTCCAGAATTTCACACAGCTTAGCAAAAGTTTCAAGCGACGGGTATACGTCGTCATGCATATATTTATTTACAGCCGTAGGGTGTACTTGCAGTTTTTCCGCAATCTCTTTCTGCGTCAACGCACTGTTTTTAATTGCTTCGCGCAAATTAATCTGTATCTCTTCTATCGTTACCATATTATTAATATAGCGTATTACTCTATTTTTTACTTGACAATAGAGTGGTACTCTATTATAATAATATACACTTAAAAGGTAAATACTTATGAAAAACAATTGCAGAAAAATGAGTGCGGCTGAAATTTTTGCCGCGCTGAAAGAAGAAAATATTTCCGCGGAAGAATTGGCGGCGGAGCTGAACATTATATTCGAAGATTATTTTACGGGAACGGTCAGGCTTGAAGATACAGCTGTTACCATTAATTTTTTAAACGGACAGAAATTCAGAATACACGTTAGAGAGGAGCAATAAAATTGGGAAACCGACCGCGCAAGCTTGCGC
>CAMWNA010000084.1 GCA_947175515.1 uncultured Clostridia bacterium
AGGGAGCTTGAAGAAGATTTAAATAAAATCGACGGCGCTTCCGCCGTGGTCGATTTTATGAATATGCAGATTATATTAAGCTGCGAAACCCCCGAAGCGCGAGATAAGGCAATTTACGCAATTACGCATTTCGAGGACGTGAAAATCGTCGGGGACACCCCTAAAAAAAGCACGCTAAAAAAACACCTTAAGGATATAATTCTGATTGCCGTATCAGTGCTGTTTTTTATCCCTGCTTTCGTTCTTGATTTAACCGGCGTATACGATAAGAATTTAGCCCTTAAAATTACAACCTACGCAATGTTCGCCGTGGCTTACCTTGCCGTAGGCTATAAGGTGCTTATTTTAACGGCTAAAAATATTGTCAAGGGCAAAATTTTCGACGAAAACTTTTTAATGACGATAGCTTCCGTCGGCGCAATACTTCTGGGAATTTTCGAAGGCGAAGGCTTTGCCGAAGGCGTAGCGGTTATGCTGTTATATCAGATAGGCGAGCTTCTGCAATCCGTCGCGGTTGGCTCTTCAAGGCGCTCCATATCCACGCTGATGGACTTAAAGAGCGAGTTTGCAACCGTTATCGAAAACGGCGAAACGCGCGTAGTTCCCCCTGAAGAGCTTAAAACCGGCAACGTCATTTTGATTAAGGCAGGCGAAAAAGTTCCCGTTGACTGTAAAATTATTAAGGGTGCGGGCTCGCTTGATATGAAAAGTCTGAACGGCGAACCTCTTCCGCGCGACGTCAAAGCCGGCGACGAAATACTTTCGGGCTGCATAAATCTATCGGGCGTGCTTGAAGCGGAGGTTACGCGCGAATATAAAAATTCCGCCGTTGCGAAGATTCTGGAAATGGTGGAAAATTCCACGGCAAAGAAATCCAAACCCGAAAAATTCATAACCAAGTTCGCAAAATACTACACCCCTGCGGTGTGTCTAGCTGCGGCGGTTGTCGCAGGCTTGGTTCCTACGATTATCTGCGCGGTCAACGCGTCGTTCGTATGGGCGACGTATGCGGAGTGGATATACAAAGCGCTCGGCTTTCTCGTAATTTCCTGCCCGTGCGCACTGGTAATTTCCGTGCCCCTTTCCTACTTCGGCGGTATAGGCAGATGTGCAAAATTCGGTATTTTGGTTAAAGGCTCAACCTGCCTTGACGAGCTTGCTCTTGCAAATATTGCCGCGTTCGATAAAACGGGCACGATAACCGAAGGCTCGTTCGAGGTAGTGAAGTACACCAACGGAAAAACTTTATCGCTTGCGGCTGCGGCGGAAAGATTTTCCTCCCACCCCATAGCCGCGGCGTTTGCAAACGTTGCTACCGATATTGAGGTATCGGCAGCGGAGGAGGTTGCCGGCAAGGGCGTTAAATGCCTCTGCGGCGGAAAGGTTCTGCTTTGCGGCAACGCTAAGCTTTTAGAAGAAAACGGCATAACATTCACCTTGCCTGAAACCTCGTCCACGCTTGTGCTGGTCGCGCTGGGCGGCGAATTTATCGGCAGCGTGGAAATCGACGATAAGATAAAGGACGATTCCAAGTCCGCGCTTGCCGAGCTCAGAAATACGGGCGTCGCAAAAACGGTTATGCTCACGGGCGATAAGAAGGAGCGTGCTGAAATCATTGCGGGAAAAGCAGGGCTTGACGCGTTCGAGGCGGAGCTTTTGCCCGACGGCAAGCTTGACGCAGCAACAGCCCTGAAACGCGAAGGCAAGCTGTTGTACGTAGGCGACGGTATAAACGACGCGCCCGTAATGACGGCGGCGGATTGCGCGGTTTCAATGGGCAAGGTTGGTTCGGACGCGGCTATCGAGGCAAGCGATATAGTGCTGGTTTCTGACAGACTGCCGCTTATCCCCAAAGGCAGAAGGATAGCCAAAGGCACGCGCAGAATAGTAGTGCAGAACATTATCGGCTCGCTTATAATTAAGGCGGTAATAATGGCTTTGGATATAGCGATTGCGGGCTTCCCGTTAATTGTTTCGGTCGTTGCGGACGTGGGCGTTATGCTTTTAGCGGTGGTCAACGCAATGCGTACGAACTTATTGAAATAACCTTGCGTATAAACGCAGCTTATAAATACTATTAAAACGCAAATCGACAAAATTCGGCAAACGTTGTTTAAACGATTGCCGAATTTTATTTTATGTGTTACAATGTGAAAAATAAGTGAAAGCCCCATGGGGCTTTTTGCTGTTCGAAAAACAGCAAAAAAAAAGCTTATCAGTTTAAAAAAATTTTTTGGGAGGTCACTTAATGAGTGAAGAAACAAAGGAAGAGGAAGTAGTTTCCGAACCCGTTGCACCCGAAACGCCCGAAGCGGTTGAATCTGACGGCGCGGCTGTTGCGGCAAAAAGCCCTTATAAAGGCTTCTGGGCTAAGGTGGACAACTTCTTCGGAATCAGCAAAAGCGGCTCTAAGTACAAAACCGAAATCGTTGCAGGCTTGACAACGTTCATGGCAATGGTTTACATACTTATAGTAAACCCCGGAATGTTCTCGGCTATCCCCGGACTTTCCTTCGGCGCTTCGTACATTGCAACTGCAATCGGCGCAATCGTGGGCACTATGCTTATGGCGTTCCTTGCAAGAATGCCCTTGGCGCAGGCTTCGGGTATGGGCGTAAACGCGTTCGTGGTGTTCACGCTCGTTCTTAAATTCAATGAAGCCGGCGAGCATATCGGCTTAACCTATGCAAACGCAATGGTATTTACCCTGTTGGACGGCGTGCTGTTTATTATTCTTACGGCAACGGGACTCAGGAAGTACATATTCAAAGCTATTCCCGACGAAGTGAGGAAGGCTATAAACGTCGGCTTAGGTCTGTTCATTGCCTATATCGGCTTCCAGAACGCGGGCTTTATTGTAAACGACGACAGCACTCTTACAAATCTCGTATCCTTCAACGTTCTTAAAGACGGCTTCACTTACAGCTCGATTATAGCTCCCCTCGTTGTGCTTTTGGGCGTAATTGCTATAGCAATACTTGCAAAGCGCAACGTCAAGGGCAGTATCCTTTGGGGAATACTCGGCTCAACCGTGCTTTACTATATACTAGCTGGCTTGGGCGTAGCAGGCGGCAGCGAGGGCTGCAAGGCGATATTCAAATCTATAACCTTCGACAATCCTTTCTCCGCATTCAAGGATTGGGGAACCCAGTCGGCAGGCAAAGTATTCTATGAAGGCTTTGACTTCTCGGGTTATCTTGCAAATAATTCTGCAGGCTCGCTCGTTCTTCTATTAATTACGACGGCGCTTTCGCTGTGTATGCTCGATATGTTCGATACCCTCGGAACCCTATACGGCGCGTGCGAAAAGGGCGGACTTTTGGATAAGGACGGCAATCCCGTCAATATGAACAGATGTATGCTTGCGGACGCTATCGCAACCACTTGCGGCGCAATCGCAGGCACCTCCACGGTAACAACGTTCGTCGAATCCTCCGCAGGCGTTGCGGCAGGCGGTAAAACGGGCTTCACCGCGCTTGTCGTAGGTCTGTGCTTCCTTTTGGGTATGTTCTTAAGTCCCATTGCAAGGCTCGTTCCCTCGGCGGCAACGGCAACCGCGCTCGTTTGGGTCGGCGTGCTTATGATGAGTTCCGTAACCAAAATCGAATGGACGAACCCCGCGGCTGCGCTTCCTGCGTTCTTAACTATCGCGGTAATGGCGTTCGGCTACGAAATTTCCTACGGTATCGGCATAGGTATAATTTCAAGCGTGCTTGTAAGAATTTTTACCGGCAAGATAAAGAGCATTTCCATAGTAACTTGGATAATCGCAGCATTCTTCCTTGCAACGTTTATTCTTACCCATTAATTTAAATGCTCAAGCCGCCGCGCTCAAAAAAGCGCGGCGGCTTTACTTTGTAAATTTAAAGTGCTATAATTAAATAAAACGGAGGAAAAGTATGTTAGAAAAATTAATAAACGCCGCCGCCGGAAATATTAAAGCGGACTTGGTTTTAAAAAACGCGACCTATATAGATGTGTTTCAGCAAAGACTTTTAAAGGGTGATATTGCAATCTCCTGCGGCAGAATAGCCGGCGTCGGCGAGTACGATGGCGAAAAGGAAATTGACTGCTCCGACCTCACCGTTCTCCCAGGGTATATCGACGGGCACGTCCATATAGAAAGCTCGCAGCTTTCACCCGAGGAGTTCGCGTCTTTAATAGTTCCGCGCGGCACGACGACGATAATCGCCGACCCTCACGAAATAACGAACGTTTGCGGAATGTCGGGCTGCGAATATATAGCCGAAGCTTCAAAATCGGTTCCTTTGGACGTGAAATTGCAGCTTCCGTCCTGCGTGCCGGCAACCCCGTTTGAAACAAGCGGAGCAATTTTAAACGGCAAGGACACGGAAAAGAATATTAAAAACGACTATGTTTTCGGCTTAGGCGAATTTATGAACTACCCGGGAGTTATCGGCTGCGATAAGGACGTTTTGAAAAAACTGGAAGCCGCGCACGCCTGCGGAAAAGTAATCGACGGTCACGCGCCCGACGTCAGCGGCTACAGTCTGAACGCATATCTTTGCGGCGGTATTTCCACCGACCACGAATGCGTAACCAAAGCCGAAATAGACGAAAAAATTTCAAAGGGAATGTACGTTCATATCCGTCACGGTTCGTCTACTCAGAACTTGGGCAACGCAAAATTCGTGACGTCCGAAAATATGCGCCGTTTCATTCTCTGTACGGATGACAGGCACGCCGCAGATTTAAAGGAAAAGGGCCACTTGGACGACGCTTTGCGCCGCTTGGTAAAGGACGGACTCGACCCCGTGCGCGCCGTGACGCTTGCAACCTTGAACTGTGCGGAATGCTACGGCTTGAAGTGGAAGGGCGGTATTGCTCCTTTCTGGTTTGCCGATTTGGTAGCCGTGGATAATTTAAAAAACTTCAACGCCAAATACGTAATAAAGGACGGCAATCTCGTTGCAGAGGACGGCAAGCCTTTATTCGATACCTCAAAGCGCTATCTCCCGAAATCCGTTTTAAATACCGTTCACGTAAAAACCCTTACCGCGGACGATTTTAAGCTGGAAATTAAAAGCGGCAGAGCCAAGGCAATGACTATACTCCCAGGCGGCGTCGTTACGGGCTGCGAAACGGTCGATGTAAAATGCGAACACGGCGACATTGACGTTAAGGGCACCGATTTATTGAAGCTAGCGGTCGTTGAAAGGCATAAAATGACGGGCAATATCGGGCGCGCGCTTTTTAAGGGCTACGGTTTGAAGGGCGGAGCAATGGGTATAACCATCGCGCACGATTCGCACAATATAATATTACTCGGCGACGACAACGCCGCTATGGCGAAAGCCGCAAACACGCTTAAAGAAATAGGCGGAGGTATGGTTCTCGTCAATTCCGAGACGGGCGAAGTCAGCTCGTTAACTCTCGACATCGCAGGGCTTATGTCCTCGCGCGACGCGCAAAGCCTGCAAAGCGACAGCCGCGCATTAATCGAAAAGGCGCACGCAATGGGCGTCAGACGCGAATACGAAGCGTTTATGTCGCTGGCGTTTTTGTCGCTTGCGGTAATCCCCAAACTCAAAATCACAGATAAAGGTCTTTTCGACGTGGAAAAATTCACCTTCACGGACATCGAAGCCTGAAACGCCGGTATTCGTAGCGCGCCGCTTAAAACCGCGCGGGTATTAATTAAGTGGAAGTTATAAACAACAACACGCCCCCCAGACCCGAAACACAGTGGGATGCCGGAGTCGTGGGTAAAAAAAAAA
>CAMWNA010000085.1 GCA_947175515.1 uncultured Clostridia bacterium
GCTCGGATATTTGTATAAGATACAGATATTGGGGGGCGCGTGCTTTGCACGCGCCACCCTATTTATTATGAGTCATACTGAGCGTAAGCGAAGTATCTTGCCCATTATAATGAAAAGTGAGATTCTTCACTTATCAAACGGAGTAAGGTCAACGCAGTTTTCTGACACTGATTGCGCCTTGCATTATGCACAAACTTATCTCCGGCGGCAAAACAACAATCAATTGTTTTAAAAAGTCCGCCCTCGTTATTCAGAATGACAGTGTGTTCACTATCCCCTTTAATTCATTAACGGTTGCGCATTTGAAAAGACGTTCGCGTAACGCCGCGCTGTTCGGCTGACCCTTTACATAAAAGGCGCACATTTTACGCATAAACACGCAGGCGAAGCGTTCGCCGAAATAATAATTTGTATCATCAATCTGCTTTAAAATAAGCTGTTTTTTATCAGGAATGGGGTTGCCGCAGATTTCAGCGAATATCCACGGAGCGTACATTGCGCCGCGCGCAACCGCAACTCCGTCCGCGCCGGTTTCGTTTAAAAGCGTTTCCGCGTCCGTTTTTGAAAATACTCCGCCGTTCGCTATTACCGGAATTTTAACCGCACTCTTTGCTTTTTCTATTGCGGCAAAGTCCACTTCGCCCGCATAAATTTTGTCGCGCGTTCTGCCGTGGACTGTCAGCATATCCGCCCCTGAGCCCTCGCAGACCTTTGCGAACTCGGCGGCGCAAATTTTGCCCTTTTCAAGACCTATGCGGAACTTGACCGAAACGGCTTTGCCGCTTTTTTTGCACGCTGCTATAATTTTTGCGGCAAGCTCTGGATTTGCCATAAGTGCGCTGCCTTCGCCGTTGTTGTAAATTTTGGGCATAGGGCAGCCCATATTTATATCTATCAGCTCAAACGCGGCAAGCTCTTCACTTTGCGCGGCGCGGAGCATAATTTCGGGGTCGCTGCCAAAAAGCTGGCAAGCCCTTATTCCTGCATATTCGGGCTCGGTAAACAAAAGGTCCTTGGTTTTTTCGTTGTCATAGCAAAGCCCTTTTGCGCTGACCATTTCGGTAAACGTCAAGCCTGCGCCCGTTTCGCGGCAAATGCGGCGGAATACGGCGTTGGTATAGCCTGCAAGCGGTGCAAGGAAAATATTGTTCGGCGTTTCAAGCGCGCCTATTTTCACGGGATGAATATTCATAATATCACACAGGCATAAATGAGATTCTCTGCCGACGCTCAAAATGACGCGGCTTAGCTAATTTTTGTTTGATTTGACACAAAGCACATTAAGAGTGCAAGTTGTTAAATTACTGCGCTAAGCGTCAGGCTTTTGCTTTGTGCCAATAGACGTCGAGTTCAAGCTCGTTCAAGTCGGTTATATCCTTACCGTCGGCAATTATAAGCTGTTCGCACTTAACGAAGCGGTTTGTAAACTTCTTTGTAGCGGCGCGTAAAGCTTCCTCGCAATCCACGCCGGCAAGCCGGCACGTGTTGACTGCGGAAAACAGCACGTCCCCTGCCTCATCGAAAATTGCGTGCTCGTCCTCTGCAAGCTGCGCTTCGATAAGCTCCCTTACCTCGTCCTCAAGCCGTTCCGCCGCGGACACTGACGACAGAAAGTCCATACCCGATTTAGCGGCGCGCTTCTGCACCTTTTGCGCGCGCATGCACGCAGGAAAGTTATTGGGCACGGCAAGCACCGTTTCCCCGAAAGTGGTCTGGCTTTTTTCAACCGTTTTATTCTTTTCCCAAACGTGCAGCGCGCCCTCGCTGTCCTGCGCCTTATCCTTGCCGAATATATGCGAATGGCGGAAAATAAGTTTTTTGACGAGCCGAGTTATCGCGTCCGAGCCGTCAAACACGCCCTGTTCTTCCTTCAAAACGGAGTGGAATGCAGCCTGCAATAATACGTCGCCCGTTTCCTCCTCAATGCCGTCGTCGTCGCCGCGCTCTATTGCGTCGGCAAGCTCGTACGCTTCCTCGACGACGTTTGACTTAATGCTTTCGTTGGTCTGCACCCTGTCCCAAGGACAGCCGTCCGGTGCGCGCAGAAGTTTAATCAGCGTTTCCACGTCGGCATAATCGTAGCGGTGTTTTTTAAGAAATTCGTCCTCCTCCACAACTACTGCGCAGGAATAGTCGTAATATTTACGACGGTCGATTTCGTAGACCTTTATTCTTTCGCACGTTTCTCCGCGAATAAACGAGCAGGCGGCTTCCTCGCCGAAAAGCTTTGAAAGGACCTGCTTTACCTTGCTTGCGGTGAAGTAACAGTCAATATCGTACACAACTGCGGCGGCACAGCTTTTTAAGCTTTCCGCAGCGTATGCGGAAACCGCCGTATACTGTGCGGCGGTAAGCTTTGCAAGCGAAGCGGCGTGCGCGCTTTTGGAAACCCCCTCGATTACTTCGCAGTCCTTGCTTTTTTTAAGTATAATTTTGCAGGCTTCGTCCTCACACACCGCGCCGTCGACGCAATACGCTACGGTTTGAGTTTTTGAAGCGTTTAAAACCTCCGCCGCAAGCTTTTTGTTTAGAGTATCGAAATTCCTGCTTTTATCAAATAGGCTGTCCAATGCTTCTGCGGCGAAGCCTGAAAGGTTTTTAAATGATATTGTTTGCGCCGTACGCGCATAAATTTTCCGTGCGTTTTTAAGCGCGGTTTCAGCCTGCCCCGTCAGCCCTCCGTCTGAGACGCCCAAGCCTATCAGCGTTATTTTCATTGAGTGTGCTCCCGTTTGATTTTTCCCTACTAATATACCAGAAATTAATCAAAGCCGCAACCAAATAGCTGCAATTCGCCGATATTGCCGCGCCGGCGATAGAGAGGTTAGTGCATTTAATAAGCACCGCCGTAAGCGCAACGCGCAAAGCCGCGGAAACCCATTGCGTTACCGTACTTTTTATTGGTCTGCCAAGCGAAGTCAGACACGCTGACGAAGTCTGTACCAGAGAGAGCGTGACGGCGTTCACCGCCATTATTCTTACTAAGTCTATAAGCGTTTCCCTCTCTCCGCCTTTAAGCGACGAGAAAATTAACCTTACCGCAAGCGGCGCGAAAGCGAACAGAGCTATTGCCGCAGGCAGGGAAATTGCGAAGGTCAGCAAAAGCGCTTTGTACGCCTTGCGTTTTGCGCCGTCTATATCGCCGCGCTCGGCTAACGGGCTTATCTGCGGAACGCTCGCCGCCGCAAGACCGTAGGTTACAGAAACGGGCAAATTTATTATGGTCACGGCACAGCCCGAAAACACGCCGTACAGCGCGGTTGCGTTTTCGCCCATAGCTTTTAAAAGTCTGACTGCAACTATACTTTCCACAAGCTGGCTTACGGGCAATGCTATTGCCGTAAGAGTTAACGGCACGGTGTACTTTACTATAGCCGAATACGGCACGGACGGGGTTTTATACAGCGGACGGCGCGAACGGTTCTTTAAGTACCACAAAAGCGCGATTGCGGTTGCAATTACCTCGCTTATGGTTACGGCAAGCAGAGTCGAAGCCACGGCAAGCGGCATATTCGAACGGAATATATAGGCGAACGCACAGCCGAACGCAACCTTTACAAGCTGTTCGCAGACCTCCGTAACGGCCGTGGGATACATATTCCCCCTGCCCTGAAAATAGCCGCGCACGATAGATAAGACGGACACAAAGAATACCGACGGGCACAACAGCATACAGCACAGGCGGATTGCGCCCTCGCCCTGAACCGCCGCAAGCGGAGCTGAAAACATATACATCAGAATCGTGCCTATAACGCCGATTGCGCCGTAGAGCGTGAACGCGCGGCGTTCCGCGCCTGCGCTTCCCGACGAGATGAGTCTTGCAATGCCCGTAGGTATGCCTGACGCCGAAACAGTTAAAAGAATGCAGTACAAGGGATACACCATTTGGTATATACCCATACCCTCGCCGCCGAGGAAGTTTGTAAGCGGTATGCGGTAAACCGCACCCAAAATTTTTGAAATGAAGCCGCCGAGTGAAATTATCACCGCGCCTTTTATGAACGATTGCTTCTGACTGAACATAAGTAATAAACCCCACCTTTAGTATGTGGGGTTTAGGTTAATATTATGTTTTGCCTGACGATTACTCGAATTGGTTAGCGAGTATGGTTGCGGAAAGCTGAGCGAGCTTGCACGCGCCTGCTTCAATTTTCGCGCCCTGTTCCGTGGAAACAAGCGCAACCGCACCCAGACAGTCGCCGTTGCAGACTATGGGAACTATTATCTGCGCGGTAATACCGTCTTCCTCTGCGGAAGTTATAGGCACGACGTCGCCGCCTTCGGAAAGATTGGCAACGTAAGACTTACGCTCGCGCAGAATCTTTTCCATTTTACCCGAAAGGCTTTTACCGTCAAACGTGCGCTGACCCCTGCCCGACGCGTGCAACACCTCGTCAGTGTCGCAAATCACTGCAACGTGACCGGATAAATCGGAAAGCGACTTTGCCGTGCCCTCCGAAAATTTGTCAAGCGAAGCTATCGGCGAATACTTCTTTAACATAAGCTCGTCGCGGTCGGTGAATATTTCCAACGGGTCGCCGGACTTCAGCCTAAGCGTGCTTCTTATTTCCTTGGGAATAACCACCCTTCCCAATTCGTCTATTCTTCTTACAATTCCTGTTGCTTTCATAAAATATATACCTCAATAGGCAAATTTTGCCCGTAAAACAAGTATGTGAAAGCCGCTAAAAGATATTCAGAATTTTATAGTTAAATAACGCATTTGATATTAAACGTTTATTTTACGGTCTGAAAGTTTAAGCGGAGCGGACGAAATTCGTCCGCTCCGCTCACTTTCACGGATAGCGTAAACCGAATTAACGGTTCTGCCGCCGTGAAACCACTCTGTTGCTTTTATCACCGCCGCTCGGCTTCACAAAAAAGCGGCGGTGAGGTTATTTAAGTTACTTGTTCTCGTCAAATGCGTCGTAGAAGCCGTCGATGTCGAATAGTCTGCCGTCGTCGCTGTTTCTGCGCGCACGCGGCTGAATATTCGGCGCATTCTTTTTAGTAGTATCTACCGTAGTGGTAGTGGTCACTACTGCGTCCGGCGGATAAACCGTAGGAGCGTTTATAGCCGTAGGTTGACTTTCAGCCTCCACCGACTGAACGGGAATTTCCGCAGGCTTTTCCTGAGGTTTAACGCCCATACTCTTCATCATAGAAGCCATCATCTGCCCGAACTTTTCCGCAAGCTCGTTTTCGCCGCCGTTTTGCTGACCGTTCATATTCATAGGTACCGGCATAAACATCATAGGCTGGGGCATCATCTGCGGTTGATAAGGCATTCCCATTCCGCCGTACTGCGGCATCATAGGCACAGGCATCACCATAGGTTGCTGTTGCGCAGACTGCTGAGCTGCGGCTGCGCCGTTGCCGTTCATATCTAGGCGAAGCTTCAAAAGCTCGTTTTCAAGCTTGCCGTCGGAGCGCTGCTCCTTACGCATTTCGTGGAATTCCGCCTCAAGCCTTGCAAGCGCACCTGCGTCGTATACGGGCTGTTGAGGCGCGTAATAGGGTTGCGGTTGCTGTACAGGGGGCTGTTGTTGAATTTGCTGTTGAGGCAAAGGCTGTTGTACCTGCTGTACGGGCTGTTGTATAGGCTGCTGCTGTACCTGCTGGGGCTGGGCTGTC
>CAMWNA010000086.1 GCA_947175515.1 uncultured Clostridia bacterium
TTGCACGCCGCCGCTTCGTTTATATCGTCATCGTAAGCGTAACGAAAAATCTTTTTCATTAATAGAATTAATGACCTTGTTAAAATTTGAATCAAAGCTCCGCAAGTACGTCTTTCATATCGTACTTGCCTGAGCCTTTTCCTGCAAGCCACTTTGCGGCTTTTACCGCACCGGCGGCAAAAACACGCTTGGAGTGCGCTGCGTGGGAAAGTGTAATCACCTCGTCGTCGCCAGCAAAAATCACGTCGTGCTCACCGACGATCGTTCCGCCGCGCACCGCGTGTATACCTATTTCGTTTCCGCGTTTACCGATAATTCCCTGCCTGCCGTTTAAATACGGCTTATCGTTATCAAACGCGCCGTTCACGCTTTCCGCAAGCATAAGCGCCGTGCCTGAGGGTGCGTCAACCTTTTGGTTGTGATGCTTTTCCACAATCTCAATATCGAACTTTTCGCCCAAAGCTTCCGCCGCCTCGCGCACAAGCTTGACAAGAAGGTTAACTCCTAAGGAAAAATTCGCCGTCCTGAACACGGCAATTTTTTTTGCCGCATCGTCTATAATCTTCAAATGCTTTTCAGTGTAACCCGTTGCCGCAAGCACTACGGGCACGCCGTGCTTTACAGCCCATTCCAGTTCGCTTTCAAGCGCGGCGGGGGAGGAGAAGTCTATAATAACGTCAACTTTTTCCGCAACGGACGCAAAGCTTTTATAAACGGGTAAGCTTAAATTTTCGGGCGCGTGCAAATCAACGCCGCACACCGCGCGCGCTTCACCGTCTCCGTTCAGCAACGATAAAACGTTCGCGCCCATTTTTCCGCCTATTCCGCAAATTAAAACGTTAACCATTGGCCTTCAACCCCGCGTTTTTTATAGCCTTTAACAAAATTTCCTTATTCTTATCCTCAAGCTCGGTCAAAGGCGAACGCGGAACGCCTGCGTTAAAGCCTATCATATTATAAGCCGCCTTGACGGGAATGGGGTTTACTTCAACAAAACACGCGTCCTCGAAGGGCAGCAAAAAGTCCTGCACCTCGTTCGCTTCCTTAAGCCTGTTTTCGGAAACTAGAGTATACATCTTTTTCAGAAGCTTGGGCGCAATGTTTGAAGCAACCGAAATAAGCCCTGCGCCGCCGATTGCAAGCATCGGCAAATTCAAAAAGTCCTCGCCGGAATATAAATCCATTTTGCCGCGTATTCTGCGCATCGTTTCGCAAACCTGCGCCATATTTCCGCTGGCTTCCTTAATGCCTGCCATGTTCGGAATTTCCGCTAATTTTTCCGCGGTCTCGGGCAGAATATTCACCGCCGTGCGCGACGGCACGTTATAAGCAATTACGGGAATTTTCACCGCGTCGCAAACGGCTTTGTAGTATTCGTAAAGCCCCTTCTGCGTGCATTTGTTGTAATACGGTGTGACGGCAAGTATACCGTCCGCACCCAGCTTTTCCGCACGTATTGAAGCGGCAACCGCTTTCGCCGTGTCGTTACTGCCGGTGCCGACGATAATTTTTATCCGACCCGCGGCTTTTTCAACCGAGTACTTAATAACGCTTTCTTTTTCGGCTTCGGTCATTGTGGCAGGCTCGCCCGTCGTTCCCAAAACCACCAGCGCGTCCGTACCGCCTTCAATCTGATACTCAATCATCTTGCCGAATTCTTCTAAATTAACGCCGTTTTCGTTGAAAGGCGTAATCATTGCAGTAGCAATACCCTTAAAAAATCCCGTCATCTATTTACCTCTTATATATTTTATCATAAGTCCGTTAAAAAGGTTCGCGCTTCAATCAAAATAACCTTTCGCCGCCAACAGCTCGGCTAAAAGCACCGCGCCGCCTGCCGCACCTCGCAAAGTGTTGTGCGAAAATCCTATAAACTTGTAATCGAACAAATTATCCTTTCTCAGCCGCCCTGCGCAAACCGCCATACCGCGCTCGCAGTACCTGTCAAGCTTGGGTTGCGGTCTGTCGTCCTCGGAAAAGTAGTGTATAAACTGCTTTGGCGCGGAGGGGAGGTTAAGCTTCTGCGGCTCGCCCGAAAATTCTTCCCAAGCCTTTAAAATTTCCTGCTCGGTCGGCTTTTTCTCGAATGAAACAAAGCACGCCGCCGTATGCCCGTCGGAAACGGGCACCCTCAGACATTGCGCCGTAATAGTGGGGGAGGCAGCAGGCAATATTGCTCCGCCGTTAACAGTTCCCCAAATTTTCAAAGGCTCTTTTTCGCTTTTTTCTTCTTCGCCGCCGATGTATGGAATAACGTTGTCGCATATTTCCGGCATCGTTTCAAAAGTCTTGCCTGCTCCGGAAATCGCCTGATAAGTCGTTACCGCAGCACACTTTATTTTGTACTTTTTCAACGGGTGTAGCAGCGGCACGTACGATTGCAGCGAACAGTTGCTTTTCACCGCAATAAAACCGCGCCTTGTTCCAAGCCGCTTACGCTGGTAGGGGATAACCTCCAGATGCTCCGCGTTGACCTCGGGTATAATCATAGGTACGTCGTCAGTGAAACGGTGCGCCGAATTGTTTGAAACTATTGGACATTCAAGCTTTGCGTAAGCGTATTCAAGCTCGCGGATTTCTTCCTTTTTCATATTCACTGCGCAGAAGCAGAAGTCAACTGTCGCGGCAATTTTTTCCTTATCTGCGGAAGCGTCCATAACGGTAAGGTTGGCAAACTTTTCGGGCATAGGCTCGGAGAGATGCCATCTTTTAACCGCGTCACGGTATTTTTTGCCTGCGGATGAAGCTGAAGCCGCAAGACATACCACGTTAAACCACGGGTGGTTTTCAAGCAAAAGTAAAAATCTTTGCCCTACCATACCGGTTGCGCCTATAACGCCGACGTTAAATTTCTTCATAAAAACTCCATTTCAATTTCGATTAAAATAATAAATATTAACGGTGCAAGGGGCGGCGCCCCTGAAAACCGAAAGCCGATTTATAAAATAAAAGACAGCACGCCGCCGTACTGCCAAACAAGCAATTAGCGCGACACGTAAATAGTGACAGTCGCAAAGGTATTAACCCGTGCGCCCGACGCGGTTCAAGGTAAACCGAATCTCGGCGGAGGTACCCTTTCACCAAAGGCGGTTAAGGAATTTCCTTCAAATTCCAAGCCCAAGACTACTTTTGTCCGTCCGCTCCTCTAATTAGCAAGCTAATTTTAGCACACAGCCGCGCGTTTGTAAAGGGTTTTTACCGCATATTTTTTACCATATATATAATGTATATATTATATAAGCATAATCGAACGCGCCGCGTTCGATTATGTCTATTTTTGTATATGTCATTCTGAGTGAAACGAAGAATCCCTCACCTTATAAATAATATGTCATTCTGAGCAAAGTGAAGAATCTCGTTCCGCAATGTAATAAATAGAAAAGCTTAAAAAAGCGCATTTCGTTGATTAGTGATAAGTCAATCAAGCGCATACGCAATTAAGAAACACCGTTAACGTAAGGTTATCGTTTGATTAGTGAGCAGTCAATAAAGTGCAAAAGCTATTAAGATATCCCGTAGTCGTCGCACGACCACAATATGTTGTGGTGCAAAAATTGGCAAACCACAATTTTAAAAATTTTGTCAAAAACTCTTGAAAATGCAAAAACGCTGTGATATAATACGCATACCACATTAAATACAATTTAATATTGCCAAAGTGTACACAATTTCAGCATTGTGTATCTCTTTATCAATTTAATGCACTTCGGCAATAATTGTATTTGGTGTGGTAACCGTAAGAGATACTACATAAGCAGGTGTGTCTCCTACGGAGCCACACTTTTTTTATTACAAAAAAGTGCGGTATCGTTATCTTAATTTTAAGTGTCATTCTGAGGCTTGCCGAAGAATCTTACTCATTATAACAATGCAGAGCAAGATTTTTCGCTATCGCTCAAAATGACGTAGGGAGAAACGCACTATGAAAGTAAAAAGTAAAAGGAATTTACTAACGGTAATGCTCAGCGTAATGTGCGCGGTATTATTGTTCTGCTCGGTAGGGCTATTAAGCGGAACAAATAGAACAGCTAACGCAAAAGCGCCGACGACAGGCACGGACGTAATAATCGGAGATTTAACGATTAATGCGGACGGCACAGCCAATTCAAACGGTAAAGTATTTAACGGTGAAAAACTTGCCGAGCTTTACGACGCAATTTTAGGTACCGGATATACGGGTGGCGGCACTTTTAATAAGGTAAAAGCTTTGCTTGATTCAAAAGGTACGGCAAAGCTAGGCTCCGGCGTTACAACAAAAGCATTAAACGCAACAGATTTCCGCACCCTCGGCGGCAAAGATATATACGTAACCTTCGGCGGAATCGAGTGGGAGGTTGTTTATCTTACAACCAATCGCAGCGGTGAAATTATTTTAGATTTATGGCAGGCTGAAAGTAGTATTCAAAGTCAATATAGCGCAGGCGCAGGTTATCAGCGTTGGGATAACACTTATTACGCATATGTGGGAAACATTTACAGTACGAGTTATTTGCGCTGTTATACCTTAGGATTGGGTGGAACTTATCTAGCCTATTCTACAAATAACCAAACTAATACAGGGTCAATTCTGAACGTTTCACAAAATGATGCAAATCAAACATGGGCTTCGTTTATAACTGGTAACTTTTCTTCTTATATCGATGCTCCAATAAATTTAGATTATCAAGAGAAACAATCTTATGTAGAATTGGTTCCATCAAATTCTAGCGTTGGTCATGTTCAACCTAATGATGCTTACGGAACACCTACAACTGAGCGTTATTATGGTAGTGGGAATGTAAACACTAACTACTCAAATGTGACTGTTGGAGGAGTTCCTGCAAATCCCAAGACGGATTATGATCTTTGGAAAAATGATAAAATTTGGCTTCCGTCTACGACAGAAGTAGCAATAGAAAATAATGCTATTCCACAAAGTGCTGGTATTTGGGGGGTAAGCAAGGAACAAAGAAAGAACGACGGTGCAACTCAAACCATGTTGCGCACAGGGGCTACATCAACTTCTGCTAACCAAGCTGTTATTTCACCAGATGGGACTGATGGTTCATCTTCTATTAATCTTATTTCAAATATCCGTCCGGCACTTCATCTTAATTTAACTAAAGCAGAAGCGGATTCGGACATAACGGAGATACCGGTACCACAGGACGTAACTGTGGACTATGCATCAGGCGTAAACAACTGGATAGATTCGCTTGAAACCATGACTGATACAAGCGGTAATTTAAAATATAAGTGGATAGACAGCACGTTGCATAACGATACAAGCATAGTCAGCTTGGTGGATATAAAGTATACCAGCTTAGACGCGCTGGGCAATACGGTAACGGCGAATGCAGTTGTAACAAAGAACAATATAATGCTCGCAGGCAAATACGAAGTAACGCTGAATATATCGTCCGGCCAGACGGATTACGAGTGGCGCGGCGGCGGCACGGGCGACAAGAAGTTCACTATAACGGTTACGCAGAAATCAGTGCCGTATACGTTGCAGATAATGAAGGGCGGCAGCGCGGTTACGTCGGTAGAATATAACGACGCATACAGCGCGAAGCTGGACCAGAGCGCGGTATCTGCAGGCGTGTTGCCAACTAACGTCTACGAGCTGTGGTACA
>CAMWNA010000087.1 GCA_947175515.1 uncultured Clostridia bacterium
CCCCCCCCCCCCCCCCCCCCCCCCCCCCCCCCCCCCCCCCCCCCCCCCCCAACTAACAGTATAAGCTTACAGCAGGTTAAAAAGAACAGCCTGTTGTCTTTTATCGTGCTTTTATTGTGCACAGTCATACTCGGCTGTGCTTTTATGATGCCCCAAATCGCCGATGCGGAAAG
This sequence comes from uncultured Clostridia bacterium, assembly GCA_947175515.1. Classification (GTDB taxonomy): domain Bacteria; phylum Bacillota; class Clostridia; order Christensenellales; family Borkfalkiaceae; genus Coproplasma. The sequence goes on from CAMWNA010000087.1 coordinate 174, forward strand.
TAAAACGGTATCGGAATCAGTGCAAATTGGTGAGCTGACTTTAAACGAATATGATTCCTCTGCTGACGGTAAGGTTTTTAACGGAGCAGAATTGCGTAAACTGTATGCGGCAATTCTGGGTAAGGAAAGTGCGTCGTACGATGATTTGAAGGAAAGGCTGTATGAAAACGGAAAACCTAAAACAGAAGTTTACGAAGGCTTTGACGTGGATACTGTTGACCAAAATATTGAAGTGCCTTGCGGTATAACCTCGGAAGATCTACGTAGTGACAATTATGGCGGAAACGCAATCTGTGTTACGTTTGGCGGAATAGAGTGGGAAGTTGTATATATCACGACCGCAAGCGGTAACAGAGAGGGGCATATAATAGTTGATTTGTGGCAGAAAAACGCTACTTTAAAAAGCAGTTATTCCGGAGGAACAGGTTACTCAAAACCTCAAGACACGGTTACGGAAAGTCCCAGTCACTTATATTCAACTAGTTATATACGCTCGCAGTCGTTAAATACGGGTAGTGATTATTATGAATATGAAAGCAGAAACGGTGAATTGGTCACTGAAAAAGAGCAATGTGACAAAAGTGTTTACGCGGCATTTACAATGTCCAACGAAGCTTTGTCGGGAACAGAAGCCGCGGGTAAAAGTCTTATAAAATATATTGCAAAGCCTTCTGAAATTAAGTATCAGGAGATAGAAAGTTGGCTGGATGTCGTTGGGCAGACGGTAGACGGCGGCGAAAGCTACTGTATGCCTAACGAGGCATACGGAACGCCTTTTAAAGAATACTATTATGCTGAATCTAAATCAGTAAATACAGGTTACGGAGGCAACGGCGAGAATAAAAAGAACGGCTATGGTGATTGGGCTGATGACTATATATGGTTGCCTTCTTTAAGCGAAATTTATTCCGCAACAAATCAAGGGGTTTGGGGGCTATGCGAGGAACAGCGTGCAACCTCTCAAAGCATTTGGCTTCGTACAGGTACTTATAATGATGCCGGTAAATCGTATTATCTTGACGGTAATGGGGTAGCGGCGTTTGACACTACCAATAATGAATGTTTCGTAAGACCTGCTTTACATCTTGATTTAACTGAAGCGGAACAAGCCGCGCAGTTGCCTAAGCCTGTGGTTGAGGTGGAATTTAATATTAAAACTACGTTATATATCTGCGACGGTTTACCTGAACCGACGAGCTGTACGGCAACTTATAACGGCGCAATTGTTGAAGGTAAATTTATTTGGAATAATCAGCCGATAGTCAGTGGTACTAATATTTATAAGTGGACGTTTATTTCTTCTGATAGCGCTTTTAGCGAAGTCCACGGCGAGCAGGAGCTTCATTTTGAAGTTCTTACCGTTGTAGGTATACAAGCATCGTTTAAAACAGGTAGCAAAGTTTATACATGTACTTCGGAAGACGAATTCAGAAGCTTTATAACAGTTAATGTCGTTTACGTTAACGGAAAGACGGTTGAAACCGATGAATACGATATTGAAAACTTTGCGCTTTATGCCGGTATTGAAAACAAGCTGACTATTGCATATTCTTCATCGGACGGCAAGTTTACTGATCATATTTTGATTGACGGCGTTGAGGAAGCTAAGATTGAGGATATTATAGTCGAGTTTGATGACGCCAGCGGATGTGAATTGTATCCTGACAGTGATATTAATTGTTTAAAACCTTATATAACCGTTAAAGTGAAGTGGAATTATAAGGACGGTTATGAAACATTACAGTCGGAAGATTATTCGTTAAAAGTAAACGGAAAACTTGAGGTTGGGAAAGCAGAAATATCTGTAGTTTATGAGGGTAAAGAAAAAATTATTGAACCTAGACCAACTGTAAATAAAGGCACTTATGATATGGACGGAATCGAGCTGATTGGAGATTCTGAGATCGTGTACGACGGCTTGTCGCACGGCTTTGAAGTTGTCGGCAATTTGCCTGAAGGCGTGGAGCTTGAATCTTTAACGTACATTTCGGAAAGCGGCGAAGGATCTACAATCAAGCCGGTCAGCGCCGGCAATTATACAGTGGTAGCGACTTTTAAAGGTGACGAATTTAATTATAACGAAATTGACGACATAAAGGCAAAATTTACAATTTTAAAAAGGGTTTATTCTTTGCCGCAAATAGATGGCAGAGAATACACGGGTAAAAATATTGATTTTACTCCACAGTTTGTTTTGGAAAACTTGGATGCGTTTAAGCTTTCGGTGAACGGCGTCGAGGATGCAAACGGCTTTATAAAGAAAGCTGTGGGCAACTACTCTGTCACGATAGAAATTGTTTCGCCTAACATTATTTTTGAAGGTGAATCAAAATTTGCCGAATTAAATTTTTGTATAACCAAAAAGATATTAGATTTGCCTGAATATACGGGAAAACTTTATTATACAGGTAACCGAATTTTGCCGACGGCTCAGGACTTTGAAAAATTTGATTCTTCGCTGATGATAATATCCGATAAAACGCAGCGCGGCAAGGATGCGGGGAATTACGTTGCTGTTATATCTTTAACTGATGTAAACAATTACGCATGGCGTACGGATGCGGCGAATTACACTGAAAGTAATTTATCGGAAAGCGAAATTCAAATTCCATGGACTGTTGAGCGTGCCGTTATTTCTGCGACCATAACGGTTGATAAAATGCCCTTTATAGTCAGCGAAAGCTACAGAGGAAGTTTTGATAACGTTATTGGATACAGATATTATGCGGATGCGGAATGTACACAAGGCGTTCTGTTTGCCGACTTGAAAGAGGGTGAAAAATATTTCGTTTGCGCCGATCTTATCGATACTGATAATTTTGTGCTGAACGAAGAAGCTGAACTGATTTTTAACGTGCCGTTTAGTTATACGGCACGAACGGACAATTCCGATTTGTTAAACGCTGTTGAAAAACTTAGTCAAACTAATATTGCAATATTTGTGACCGGTGCATGCGTTTTAGGTTTCGGCGTGCTATTATTAATTACTATAATTGCGGCAATTGGTTTCATATTTTTTAAAAAGCGGAAATTATTCAGCTTTAGTGAAAAATCGACCCAATCCGTTGTATCTTCAAATGAGATAGTCCATGCAGAAGCGCACCCGACAGTTCAAATCTTGGAATCAAATGAAGTTAGGGATGAGCAAACCGACGGAGTTGCGGACAAAAAGAAAATTATATCAAAGCGCAAAAAGCAGAATTAATAATTTTGCAAGGTGAACAAACTCATAATATAGAGGCAGAGTATAGTCATATACTCTGCCTCTATAAAATTGATTTTATTTGATTAATTTTTCTGTTATAATTATATTATGCTTAAAGTATTTTGGGATAGAGACAATATAGGATTTATTTGCGATAAACTGAGTGCGGTCAGCCATGCGCATTGTGTTTTGCAAATATTTTTGAGCTTTAATAAACCGTTGCAAATAATGGTGGGCGATAATTGTATTAACGGTAAATGCGTGGTTATAAATAAGAATGTACCTCATTCGGTTATTGGTAACGGAGAAGCTAAACTTTCAGTACTTGCAGAACCGACGTCAGGTTTTGCGAGCAAATTGATTTCTGAAATTAAGGGAGATTATTTGATTTGCGATAAAGAAAATATCGCAGAATTGCAGCAGAAAGCATTAAATCTTTTCAAAGCAAAAGATAAGGAACCGTACGCTGTTTTTGTCAAAGATTTAGCAGAATATCTTGGAATCGACAGAAACGTAAAAGTTTTGAACGAACGGATTATTAAGCTTTTGGAAATTCTGCAAAATTGCGACTGCTATGACCACACAATAGAAAGCTTTGCGGATAAGGTTTATCTGTCTTCAAGTCGGTTGTCACATTTGTTTTGCGAACAAACGGGAGTTTCTTTAAAAAGTTATATTCTGTTTCATCAACTTGAAAAGGCGTTTGCGGCACTTCTGAATGGGAAAAGCGTAACAGACGCGGCAATGCTTGCGGGATTTGACAGTCCGTCGCATTTTGCGGCTACCGTCAAAAAATGGATGGGTATGCCGGTTTCGCAATCCATAAAAGATAGCGAATTTTTGAAAGTTTTCACTTAATTTAAAAGCTATAATTAAAGTATCTATTAAAGGTGGGTACTTTTTTTATGGAAAAATATTTACGGGAAACGTTTATGTTAAACTATAACTCGCAGGAAATTGTCGGTTTAATACGCAAACGTGAATGGAACAATTTAGACGAATACGGTAAAATAGGCGCAATATATGACTACGTGCAGAATGAAATTGCATTAGGGTATAACAAATATGACACTCTTTCGGCAACGCAAGTAATAAAGGACGGCTACGGTCAGTGCAATACCAAAGCAACTTTAATTATGGCGCTGCTTCGTGCCGTCGGCGTTCCCTGCAGATTACACGGCAGTAAAGTTACAAAAGCTTTTCAACGCAGTTTAATGACGAAACTTATGGCAAATTTGGCGCCGTCAAGTATCGTCCATACATGGGCTGAAGTTTATTATAACGGTGAGTGGCTTAGCTTGGAGGGCGCAATAACCGATAAAGCGTATATTGATGGACTGCGTAAACTGTTTCCCGATTATAAGGGTAAGTTTTTTGATTATGCCGTTGCGGTTCAGGATTTTGATAATTTGCAAATTGATTGGAACGGTAAGCCTACAGCTATACAGCAACAAGCTGTTATGGAAGATTTGGGCATATTTGATAGTCCTGATGATTTCTATTCTGAATATCAACAAGAATTTCACGGTATCAAAAAATTTTTATATGAAAATATAGGCAGAAAAATTATGACTGCAAGAGTTGCAAAAATTCGGCGAGGTAAGCATAAATAGAAGGAGAGAAGTCAGCTAAACGAGCTTTTATTTCAAAAAGTCTAATTTTTAATTAACGGTTTAGTTAACCTAAAAATAATGGCGTAAGTTGATATTTTCAACTTACGCCATTATTGGCGCAGAGAGAGGGATTCGAACCCCCGTACAGTTGCCCGTAACACGATTTCG
>CAMWNA010000088.1 GCA_947175515.1 uncultured Clostridia bacterium
ACTTCCAATAAAAGATATTACGAAAATACTTGACTGTCTAAGTAAAGATTCTAACCACCCCTCAACGTTCGCAAAAAGCACCTTTGTACGCGATGCCGCGCTTTTAGACTTATTAATAAGCACTGGAATAAGAATCGGCGAAGCTGCGGCAATAACTTTGGACGACATCATAAGTCCGGAACATACAATTCTTATTCACGGAAAGGGGCGCAAACAACGTTTAATTTACATATCATCTCCCGTTACTTGGGAACGTTTAAAAACACTTATAAGAGAACGTAAAAAGTCAAACAACAATTACTTATTTGTTAATCGATACGGCAATCCTCTGTCAATTCACGGTATTGAAGACATTTACAAAAAATACGTTAAAAAGGCACAGCTAAATACAAAGTCTACTCCGCACTATCTCCGACATACATTTGCTACTAACTTACTTGCCAATGGTGCAGACCTACGTTCTGTGCAGGAAATCCTTGGACACGCAAGCGTTGCCACTACTCAAATTTATACCGAAGTTACAACCAATCGCAAAAAACAGGTTCTTAGAAAATTCAATTATAGAAATAAACTATAATTTTTAATCAATTCCCGAAAGCTGACTTACAATATAAAAATGCCAGAGGTCAATTCCCTAAATATGGCTATGCCATTTTTTACTCAAAAAAATCCTTTTCACGCGTTATGCGCAAACGAGGGGTATAAGAACACCCCGAAGAAGAAACCGAATTTTCGGTTTCTTTTTCTTTTGCAATTTTTCCTCGTCGCTCTCGCTCCCGTCGGGATAATCGGGGAATATCAAGTTCAATAATAGTTCCTCTTTCTGTCCGCCTTTCAAGTGGAATAACACTTTCATTTTATCGTCGTATAGCACTATGCGATAAATAAAGATATTGATTAGCTCCTTGCGGTGCTTTGTCTTTGAATAGTCAAGGGTGCGGAAATGTAACAGCCATTTGCGAATGTCCGAATAACTGTATTTCATTTGCATAGCCTTTTCCATTGCGACGGTGTCTGCAAGCTCCTTGTTTTCGTTCTCTAACCGCTCCACTTGCGACAGTATAATGTCGGTTGCCTTGCCGTGCATTAACGCTTGCATAAGGTTGTCAATAGCCTTTTTGTTGTCCTCGATAATGTTTTCAAGCCGCTTTATCTCGCTGTCGTTACGTGCCGCTTGAATAAGCGTGTAGGTTTCGGCGGCAACCATATCTATAAATTCGTCCGTCAAAACGCCGTACTTGTTCCGCTCCGTGCCGTCGCCCGTTATGGCGGTTATAACCTCGTCCTCTAAATATTGCTTGCGTATCGTGCGTTTGTCGCAAGTATGCTTTGTAACGCCTACACACTTGTAATAATTGTGTAGCGTTTTGTTTTTGCTCATTGCGCTAACGCCCGTCATTTTATTGCCGCACTTGCCGCATATCAATTTTTCGCTCAATATGTATTCAACCTTTGCCTTGCCCCTTGCGGGAGCGGCGGCATATAAAGCAAGTTTTTGCTGTGCTTGCTCGAATAGGTCGTCGTCGATAATACGCGGCATACCGCCGTCAATTTCGTCGCCTTGATAAATGTACTTGCCTAAATATCTGCGGTTACTTAAAATACGTTGAAAGCTGTTTTTGTTAAACTCGCCGCCTTTGGTAGTTTTAACGCCCCGCCCGTTCAGATAGCGTATAAGCTCGGCATAGTTGCTCCCCGCGACAAACATTTCAAAAACGGTCTTGACAATGGGCGCAAGCTCCTCGTCCAGAACGAAACTTTTTTCGCTGTTTACTTTGTAGCCGAGCGGAATAACGCCGCCGAAATACTTGCATTTTGCCGCTGACATAGCAATTCCGCGCTTAACCTTTTGCGACAGCTCCGCAGAATAGTATTCCGCCATACTTTCTAAAACGCCCTCGATTAAAATACCGCTTGCGTCGTCGGTTATGTTCTCTTTGGCAGACAAAACGCGTACGCCGTTCTTTTTCAGCTTTGCTTTGTAGGTTGCGCTGTCGTAGCGGTTACGGGCGAAACGGTCTAACTGATAGACAAGCACATATTGAAAACCCTTGCGCTTGCTGTCCTCAACCATTTGCAGAAATTCAGGGCGTTTGTCCGTCGTACCCGTTAAAGCACGGTCTATGTATTCGTGCGTAATGCGTAAATCGTTGCGCTGTGCAAAATTATAACACTCGGCAAGTTGCCCCTCAATGGACTGCTCGTTCTGCGCGTGTGAACTGAAACGGGCGTAAATAACTGCGTTTTTCATTGTGTGTTGCTCCTTTGCGCGGTCTTGGTCGGACTGCGGCTTAAAATTTTGTGTTCGCTTTGGTGCTTACCGTCTTAACCGGCAAAAAATGCCGTCGCAGACATATTGTCAAGGGTTTGCGCCGTAGGCGACGACGGTTTTATGCCTTACGGGAGATAAATCGTCGCCCTTTACAATTTGGCAAGGCGGCGTATTCCGTCCCCAGACGGTAAGCACAAGCGAATAACAAAACCACTTAATTCTTATACAAAAGAATATAAAACCTCACGTTGATTTTATCAGATTTAGAATAAGAGATTTTATCGCAATGTCGAGATTTAAGTCATAAATTGTAATAAAAAAAGCCGAACATATAGTTCGACTTATATGATGCGGTTAAAGATGCTTTGAATATGTTAATAATATCGCAAGTACTACGATTTACTTTTCTTATATTCTGTTAAAATGTTTGATACTGTTGCGGGCGATATATTGAGTTCTTCCGCAATTTTATAACCGCGTTTGCCATCATTATGCATTGATATTACCATATTGCGCGTATTATTATCTATCGTGCGAGGTCTACCAAGAATGATACCTTGTCTACGTTTGGCTTCTAATGCATTAACAGTATTATAGCTTATTATTCTTCGTTGCAACTCGTCCGACAAAAGTGTTTGTGAAATTGTGTACCAAGTATAAGGATTTATTTGCTCATTAGCTATAAGGTCAATCCCATTTGACACGAACCGCACATTAACTTTTTTTGCAAGTAATAAATTATCAAGCATATCCATACCGCTTATATAAGATTGGGAAAGGCGGCTTGTTTCACTGAATATCACCCAATCATTCTCGTTTAAAAGAGTAAGCATTTTTTCAAACAGCAAGTTTTCATCAGACTTTGATGTTTCAATAAAAGTATTGTCATCCGTTAAGATATAGCCACTCCGCTCTAAAACAGTTTTTTGTCGTGCAATAGACTGTTCTTGTTGTTTTTCATTGATATGATATGAAGCTCTCAAATAAAACCATTCTTTCCCCATAATTACACCGCCCTTTAATGTGTTAAGCAGTTGATGATTTCGTCGTCCGTAATAAACGGAGCTTGCACCCTAATCAAATCGGGCGATGAAGGCAACTTTACAAGTCCGTCGCCTTTATCAAGCAGTTCAGCACCTTTTCCGCAGTCAATAACATTCATACTATGTTGGACGTTAGCGGTTTTAAGACAAACTTTTGTTGGTAAATTGTACTTTATCAAACCTGTAACAACTTTTACACGGGGGTCTTGCGTAGCAATGATAAGGTTTACACCTGCGGCACGTCCTTTTTGTGCTATGCGTATAATGTGTTCTTCGACTTCTTTTTTACTTGTCATCATAAGGTCGGCAAGCTCGTCTATTACAACGATTATTCGGTTTCCGTCGTATTTTTTAAGCCCTTTACGGCTCATTTCAGAATAGCGTTGCTCCATAATGTCAACGGCTCTTTTGAGCCATTGTACAGCGTCCTGCGTTGTTTTAGCAACGTGTTCAATGCGTTCGTGTACGTCTTGCTCGTATAAGCCAAATTCTGCGCCGCTTTTCGGGTCGATAAGTATCAGTTGCGCATTAGAAAAGCAAAGAGATTGCATTATAAGAGAGTTAAGCAAACACGATTTACCGCTACCTGTTGTGCCTGCAATAAGTATGTGTGCGCACTCCTCAAAGTTAGTTAATATATAGCCGTCTGCGCCTTTACCAAAGCACAGAAAGCACTTTTGTTTGCCGTTCTCGGTGTTTGCAACGGCTTCTTTTATACTGTCAGCAGTGTTACCGCAAGTTATAAATTGACGGTTTTGTTTTTGACGAGTAACAGTAAAACCACCGTTTGTGTTAATTTCATAATTATAACCATAACGGCTATTCAAAATATCCATAGCTTGTTTTACGGCAGTTTTTGTATACCAACCGCCTGAAAAATTAAATCTGAATTCTTGCGGAGCTTCTACGCCATTGATATAGGTTGTGCCTACTCCAAGTTGTCCAAGAACTCGTTCAAGGTCTTTACCTTCCATTTCCATAGTTACGATTGCCATAGTGATATCTCCTTTGCCCAAATCAGCATATCGATAGGGAATGTATTTTTGCGGTCATTTACGTTGACTACAATAAATTCAAGCTGTTCATAGCCTTTAACTTGCGTAAATATACCGCCCTGATAAGTCCGTTTGTCTTTGCTGTCGGTGTATTCGTCGGTTTCAATGTCGTCGCCCTTAAACAAGTCTACAAGGCTTATATGCTTGTATTGATCGTGCTTCTTGCAGTCAATGTAACCGAGTTCACGCAGTTGCTTTGTAATTGCCTTTTTGTCGGCAGTTTTGATTATTTCGGTGAGTTGTTCAATGCGCATATTTTTCACGTCATTATTTCAAAATTTTACAAAAATATTATACCAAAACCAAACGATTTTTTCAAGCGTATAGCATAGACAATAATGAACTTTAAAACATAACCGACACAAGTAATGTAAATGGACTTATACTATTACCTTTTACGCCACTATGTCACACTGTCACACTTTTGACGGAAAACCGCGACGCAGTGCCTATTACTATTACCTTATAGGCACTGCGTCGCACGGAACATAAACGGCAAATAGTGCGGGCGGCGACAGCCGCCCGCACTGTGGCGTATAGTATTACCACGCCACCCCGTAACGTGTAACACATTTTGGGGCGTTTATTGTAAAATCGGCTATAATTTAATAAAAAATGACAAATTACTCTTTATGCCTTGTTGTACCATTTAGGGGGGGTATGGG
>CAMWNA010000089.1 GCA_947175515.1 uncultured Clostridia bacterium
TTATAACATATTAATATAAATTTGTATATATTTTTTAAAAAACTTTGTGCAAATTGCACAAAGTTTTTTTATAATAACAGTCATAAATCTTTTAAGTATTTATTAACATCGGGGCAGAAAAATTCGGGCGCGATTGATTTTAAAGGCTGTAAAACGAACGGACGCTCCAAATACCGAGGGTGCGGAATTATAAGGTCCTGCTCGCGTATTACCCGACTTCCGAAAAATATAACGTCTATATCCAGCGTCCTGTCCGCCCAGCGCACCGTCCTTTTTCTGCCGCACTCGCTTTCTATGCGGTTTATCTCGTTTAAAAGCTGACGCGGCTGAAGCACGGTGGAAATTTGCACGGCGCAGTTTAAAAAGGTATTTTTGGCAACTCCGCCTACGGGCGCGGTTTCAATATAAGAGGAAATTTTTTCTACGTTTACGCCGCGTGTGTTATTAAGCTTTTCTATAGCGGCGTCAAGGTATGCTTTTTTATCGCCCTCGCTAGACCCCAACGAAAGATAGGCTGTTTCGCGCGCCAGCTCCACCTCGGCGGCGACCGTTTTGAATTTGACCTTTAAAGGCGCGTCGGGCTTGTTTACCGTAAGCGTTATTTTTGAAACGGCGGGAAAATTTTCCATAATCCGAAAGGCGCACTCGAAGGCGAGCTTTTCTATCAGATTAAAAACGTTTTCTTTTGCGACTTTTTCAATCAGCGAGCAAACGGCGGAATAGTTTACCGTGCCGTTTAAATCGTCGTTCTTTGCCGCAGAATAAAAATCAGCGGTTAAATCGACGTCGAAAACAAAACGCTGGGGCGAAGTTTTTTCAAAGCCGTGAACGCCGTGGCGGGCGGAAATTTCAAGTCCGCGTATTTTAATTTTCATTGTAAGCTTCCTCTATAGCCTGCGCGTTTTCCTTTACGTCGTGAACGCGCACGAACAGCACTTTTTTTCTTGCGGCAAGGCGCGTTGATTCCAACGTTTGGGCAAGCCTGTCCTCAACGGCGCCGCCGAACATCGACTTGCGGCTTGTACCGAGCAACAAGGGATAGCCGTGTATATCAAGCTTTTCGTAACCGTTTAAAAGCTGCAGGTTTTGTTCGCGCGATTTAGCAAAGCCTATTCCGCCGTCAAGGCAGATTTTATCCTTTTCAATGCCCGCGCTTAAAGCCGTTTGAACGCTGTTTTTCAAAAACTCGTTTATCTGCGGAAAAATATCGCCCTGCAACGGCCCTTTCGCGTTGTGCATAATACATACCGAAGCGTTATTCTTTGCGATAATTTCCGCCATGTCCTCATCGTGCGTCAAACCCCACACGTCGTTTATCATATCCGCGCCCAAGGACAAGGCGGCTTTTGCGCTTTTTGCAAAGTACGTATCCACCGAAACGGGTATGCCGAAATTGCGCTTTATAAGCTCAAGCGGTTTTTCAAAGCGTGAAATTTCCTCTTCTGCCGAAACCTCGGTATAATTCGGGCGTGTGGACTGTGCGCCGATATCGATTACCGCCGCGCCGTCCTTTACCGCCTTTTCAACCGTCTTTAAAACGGTATATTCGCTGTTGCGGCTGGGCACAAAAAAGCTGTCAGGCGTTAAATTGACTATCGCCATTACGTACGTGTAATTTTTAAATTCTTTATCTGCTATTTTCATTTTATCCGTTCTTTATAAGGGCTAACGCTTCCCTCTTTTTATCTTCGGGGAAATTGCCGAGGACGGTATAAGACGAGGTTTTACTTCCAGCCTTTTTAACGCCGCGGCAGGTCATGCAGGTGTGTTCGGCTTCACATACGACCATTACGCCCTTGGGCTTTAAATAGAGCATAATTTCCTGCGCTATCTGCGCCGTTAAGCGTTCCTGAATTTGAAGTCTTTTGGAAAGAACGTCCACCGTGCGCGCGAGCTTGGAAAGCCCGACGACTTTTCCGTTTGGAACGTACGCGATTGCCACGCTGCCGAAAAAGGGCATTAAATGATGCTCGCACGTGGACGAAAAATATATATCCTTTTCAACGACCATTTCGCCGTTTTCGGCTTTGAAGGTTTTTGAAAGGTGCTGTTCGCACGTCTGATTTTCGCCAGAAGTAAATTCGGCAAAGGCGTCCGCAACGCGTCGGGGGGTTTCCTTTAAGCCTTCTCTGTTTCTGTCAACGCCGATTGCGTCCAACAAATCTTCTATTGCCTTTATTGCTTTTTCTCTATCCATACTCCTCCGGTGTCGCGCAAATCGCAGCTTGCGAGAATTGCGCAAAGTTGTTATTGCCGCGAATTTTATTAGCGGGGCGAAACTAATCCGCCCTTGAAAATTCCGGTATTATTTATTCGGAATTTTATTTTCTATCCAAGTTTTCGCTTGCTTCAATATGGTAAACGAGCCGCAAACGGCTATCGTTTGTCCTTCCGCTTTTCTAAGCGCTTCCGTTACGCTTTCAGCGCGGACCGCCCGTTTAAAATATTTTTTACATTCCGCAAAAACCTTATCCGTATTCGAAGCGCGCACCCCTGCCGTCGGCACGGCAATAATTTTTTTTGCGCAGGCAGCCAATACGGAAAGACAGCCAGAAAAATCCTTATCAGACAGACAGCCGTAAATTACCATCGCGTTGCCGCCGCAGTCTTTTAAAAGCTGAGTAAGCGGCAAAAACGCCGCCGGATTGTGCGCTCCGTCAAGAATATAAGTTTTTCCGTCCGCTTTTAAAACTTCCAGCCGGCCCTGAATCTTTGCGCTTTCTATTCCGCGTTTTATTGCCGCTTCGGGCAATTTTAAAAGGTACGCGGCTTCTATTGCGGTCACTGCGTTATAAGCCTGCGCCGCGCCGTAGGTTGAAAGGCGGTAATCCATACCGTTATAATTAAAAGACCGTGCGCCCGTAATTTGCGGTTTATCGGGAATATACGCGTTAAGGCTTTTAAAGTAATTTAAAACCTCCTGCGGCTGTAAGGGATTTACTATTGCTGGGCAGCAATTAATTATACCCGATTTGTGATAACATATTTCTTCAAGCGTGGCGCCTAAAATTTTCGTGTGTTCAAGACTTATAGAGGTTATTACGGCAACTTCCTTTTTTGCAACCGCATTGGTTGCGTCATACCTTCCGCCGAGACCGCATTCTATTACGGCGTATTCGCAACCGCCTTCCGCAAACGCGCAAATTGCGCCCGCAGTTTCTACCTCGAACGCGGTTGCGCCAAGCTGTTCGCCTATTCCGTATACGCGGCTGAAGCTTTGCGCCAGCTCTTTTTGCCCGATAGGTTCGCCTTCTATTCTGAACTGTTCGAAATACGAATAGACGAAAGGCGACGTGAATGTACCCACCCTTTTACCTGCGGCAATTAAAATCTGCGTTAAATATTCAGCGGTTGAGCCTTTGCCGTTGGTGCCTGCGATATGAATTATTTTAAGCTTTTTATCGGGACTGCCGAGCCCGTCTAAAATTTTACGCGTACGCGACGTACCGAAGTCCATTCCGCGCGAAGTCAACGCCGCGATTTTTTTAAAAATTTCTTCCAATAAAAAAACGCCTCCTCAGGCGTCCGAAAAATTTATTTTAAGGACGCGCACGTCAACCGCAGGCAATAACCTTTCGTTTGGCGGCTGTCCGACCGCCAACACTTGACGCTTCCGTGCATATTCAAATTATATCACGGGGTGCGCGATAAATCAAGAATATTGAAAGAAAATTTGATAATACTTATATTATGGCTCTGATATTTATACGCACTGCAATAATATTTATAACGCTTTTATTTATAATGCGGCTTATGGGTAAAAGCCAGATCGGCGAAATGCAACCGTTTGAGTTCGTAATTACCCTTTTGATTGCCGAGCTTGCGTGCATACCCATGGCGGACACGTCGATTCCCCTTTTATACGGGATAATAGCTATAGTCGCAATTTTCGTAATGCACCAGATAGTGTGGCTTTTGGATTTGTGGTTCAAGCCGATGAAGTACGTGGTTTGCGGAAAGCCGTCGATTGTCATAAATAAGGACGGCGTGGACGAAAAGGAATTGAAAAAGAATAATCTTGACGTTGGGGATTTGATTGAGAGTATGCGCGTTGCCGGTTACTTTTCACTTGACGACGTTTACTACGGACTGTACGAGGCAAACGGCAGTTTTTCCGCGCTGGAAAATCCCGACAGAAGCTCAACCTCCCTTTCGCTCACGGTAATAGACGGCGGCAAGCCCGATAAGAAAAACCTTGCGCTATGCGGAATAAGCTTTGACGAACTGAATAAGTTCCTTGAAAAGCAGAAGGCGAAAATGAAGCAGGTTATCGTTATGACGGTAAACGCCGACGGTAGGGTTTATTTCCAGAAGAAGGGTGAAAAATATAAAATTTTACAGACGGAGGTCAGCGGCAAGTGGTAAAATCGGTTATATATACACTTACGGCGATTGCGCTGTGCATAGGGCTTTTCGTCGGCGTGGAAATTTACGTACACAAACAGTTTGACGAATTTGAAAACGCATTGGAAACGCTGTACAGAAAGATTGAAAACGAGGAAGCCAACCGCGAGGACGGTTACGCCGTGCGCGAAATGTGGGCGGATAAAAAAGAAAAGCTGCACATTTTTCTGCCGCATAACGATATATCATACGTGGACTATTGGCTGAACGAGGCGTGCGGACTTATTTACGAGGGCAACTATTCGCTTGCGCTGTGCAAAATCGAAGTGTTGCGCGATATTGCAAAAAACATTCCCGACGCATATACGTTAAGGCTTGAAAATATTTTTTAAGATACAGGGCGGCGCGCGGTCTTACGAC
>CAMWNA010000090.1 GCA_947175515.1 uncultured Clostridia bacterium
CCTAATAAACTCAACGTACTTATTGTTGAAGACAACGAAGACGACGCCAACGCTTTAACCGCGGAAATTAACGCACACGCAGATAAGCTTTGCTTTGCAGGCACTTCAAAATCTTCAATCGCCGCCCTCGACTATATCCGCAACCACAAACCGCACGCAGTTATATTAGATTTAGAGCTTCAGGGCGGATACGGCGACGGATTGGACCTTTTAGAAAAGCTTCAATCTACCGTCGTCTGCCCCAAGCCGTATATTATCGTTAACACCAACAGCCCCAGTGTAATCACGCGTAACGCTGCAAAGAGGTATGGCGCTGATTACGAGTTCGCAAAATGGCAAAAAGGTTATTCTCATAAAATGGTGATAGAGCAACTGCTAAGAGTTGCGCCTGTAATTCTGGGTTATGAAGAAGAACCGCCTGCGCCGCTCAACGACCAGCAGTTAGAAATCAGAATGTGCGAATTTTTGCAAGCTGAGTTCAATAAACTCGGCGTATGCGTGAAAGACGTAGGGTATAATTACTTGGTTGACGCGGTTATATTGGCTACAAAGGGCGAAAATAACAATTTGGGTAAAATAATCGGTGAAAAGGCTGGAATAAGCAGTAGCGGAGTTATGCACTCTATGCAGTATACGATAGACAAAACTTGGAAAAATAACGATATTAATCACTTACAAAAGCATTACACGGCGCCGATTCGTAAAGACAGATACGAGCCGACTTCTAGCGAGTTTGTGTTTTTCTACAAACAAAAACTAATAAATCACCTTAATAATAATTAAAGTAAAAGCGGGTTGCAAAATTGCAACCCGCTTTTGTTTTGATTAATAAAACAATAAAGTTCTATACCAGCTCCAAACGGCTTTAAGATAGCTCCAGAACATATGTAAACGCCCTCCCTTTTTTCTTAATATAAAAAGGAAATGCCTGATGAGTTTTAGGAGCTTTTATCGAATTTTGACTAATATTGTTATATAATACGCGTATGACCGATTTTATTATATGTTTGATTAAATACACCACCATTTTTATATGTATTTTGTACGCTTATACGCAACTGTTACGAATAAAGTTGAAAGTTTGGGACTTGTTCGATATTCCGCTATTTGCAGCATTATCAGCGGTTTTGTATTTTGTAACCGCCTATGTAAAAATATTCGTGCCGCTTGGTTTACTGATGTTTTCTACTGCGTTTTTGTTTTTGCGTTTCAGAAAATCTGTTTACGAAACGATTACGGTAGGTGCGATAGCGCTTGGGTTTTCAATAGTTTTAATGACATCGGCTTTTATTGCAGGGTTTTTCGTCGCACCGGCATTGTATCCTATAGGGAATGAAGCTGTTAAAACACTTATAGCGCAATTAATCGATACCGTAATTGAAGGTGTAGGAATTTTCTTTTTGTTTAAGATTAAGCGGTTTCAAAGCGGTATAAACCCAAAAAGCAAAGACGCGACGTTCGACATTTTATTGTTAATAAGCGTATTTTGCATTTTTACTATGATGTTGCTTTATGCAGAAGAGGTAAAACAATATATGGTAAAAGTAGTTCTTCTCGTTACAACGTTATGTGGTTTTCTTCTTATCTTATGGTGGCGAAAGCATATAACATATACCTACCGTGAAGCGGTAGACCTACAAAACGTCAACCGTATGGAAGATACCATAGAGGAGTATGAATTAAACTCCGCCGAAAAAGATATGAAAGACGTCGTGTACGCTAAACATATTCATTATCTTAACAAGGCCTTGCCCACCGTCGCCCTTCTTATAGAAAGGTCGGCGGCACAAACCGGTTGCCCCGACGCGTGTGCCGCCAGGGATATGATGCGGAGTATTTTGCGCGAGACGAATAACACTAATGAAAAGTGCAGTCTTAAAAATATTCCGCAAACGGGGGTAAAACTAATCGACGCTCCTATAATTCGTCTTTTTACCGCGGCGGAACGTAAAAACTTTAACGCAAGCGCGGATATTTCCGCAGACGTCGAAAGTTGGTTCACCGAAAGCAATTTACTTACAGACGATATACATATTTTGCTTAGCTATCTTATAGATAACGCCGTGATTTCCGCCCTCGGCTTGCCAAACGCAAAAGTGCTTGTAGAGCTTGGCGCAACGGAAAATAAAAAGCCGCTCATTCGTATTTACGACAGCGGCGAACAGTTCGATGAAGACGTGCTTGAAAAACTCGGCGTGGAACAGGTGACAACCCGTATGGGCGTCGGCGGAAGCGGTATAGGGCTTTTTACGGTTTTCGAAATTTTGGGGAAGTACGGCGCAAGCTTCACGCTTGACGAAGCTCCGCAAAGGTTCGGGTTTACAAAGTTTATAGAAATTGTTTTCGATGGGCGGAACGGGTTTTTATTGCGCACTTACCGTGAAAGCGTAGTCAAAGTCTGTTCCGTGCGAAAGGGAGTTACCGTTGAACTTATCGTTCCGGAAGAAGAAACTTTGCGCGACGGAACGAACGGGTAAAGTTTTATTTCAGGCGGCGCGGCGTTTTTGTCGGTGGGCAAAAACACCGCGCCGCTTCACTATTATACAGCTTAAATTTAAGCTCGGGGTTGTAAGTTAAACCGTAATCTTTCGCTCGCGTCCAATAACCGATAATTTCAAGACATTCTATGCAGGCTTCCCAACTGCCTATGGTATAGTCGTCTTTGTATTTGACGGCAGCCAGCTCGGATAAGTTCATTTCCAATATGTATATCAGCTGTTCCAGAACTACCTTGGCAGACAATTTTTTATTCATTTTTATCCTCCTTGTAAGAAACTGCGTTTTACATTTTTCGCGCTTCTTCGACAAAACTATAACATTTGCCCGCAAAAAATATTCTCCTTTCTTGTCACGACTTATTGTCCGTTTTTCTCCCCGTTTCTCCTTTGTTCTCCCTTTTTCAAACGTTTTAAGACTAAACTCATTAAATAAAAAAAGCGCCGGAGCCAAATTTTCGGTTCCGACGCATATTCAATTAAAGAAACATTGCCATATAGAGGGGAAGAGTGAGTTTTTTATCTGCAACGCCAACGTTGCCTGAAATAAACTTTAATCCTAAGCTCGGTTTAAATTCTTGTAAAAACGTATTTAACGAAACCGTTGAGCCGTTACTTGATTTTATTTCAACGGGGATAATCTCCGTATCTTGCGTAAGTAAAAATTCTATCTCTTGCGAATTGCTCTCGTTTTTATAGTAGTGAAGAGGTCGACCTTTCTTAATAAGAACGTCGGCAATTAAATTTTCATAAATACCGCCTTTAATTGCGCCTTTAAGCGCATTAGTCAAAATGGCTTGTTTCATTTCAAACCCGTACATAGATACAAGCAACCCGATATCGTTAAGATAAATTTTGAATTGGTCAGGCTTCTCATAAGCTATCAAAGGAAATTGCGGGGTTGATACATTAATGCTAAAACGAATTAAATTGGCGTCACGTAGCCACTCTAAACTGTTTTCATATTTTCTTGCTCTGCCGCCCCTTTCCACAACCGAGAATTGAAATTTTTTATTCTCTTTAGCAAGTTGGCGGGGAATCGAAAGATAACAATTCCTTGCCTTAGGCTTATCTGTCGTCGCGGCGTATTTTGCAATATCTTCCAAATAAGCATCGGTAATTTTTTTTTGCGTATTGTGAACTTCTCCGAAATGTTTTGTTTTAAGGTAAGTGTTTACGACCTCCGGCATTCCGCCGACAATCATATATTCACGCAGGTATGCAAGCATTTGCTCGTTGACGGCGGGAGGAACTTTTTCCTTTAATTCGTAGAGGGAGTGCACGTAGGAAATGGTATCTTCGCCTACGCCAATCGCCCAAAGAAATTCTTCAAAGTCAAGAGAATGCATTTCTACCTGTCGCTCGTACCCGACAGGGATAGAGGGAACCTCCTTGTAATTTATACCAAGAAGAGAACCCGAAGCAATTACGTCGTATCTGTTGTCAAGAGCAAGAAATTTAAGTGCGGTGCGGGCGTTCGGGCATTCTTGAATTTCGTCTAAAAATATTAAAGTGTCGTTTTCTATAAATTGCACATCACGAAAGAATACCGACAACCTCTTATAAATTTCGTCTGCCGTAAGCGCGCCGTCAAAAACTTCTTTAAGTTTCGGCTCGGTAAAAAAGTTGACGTAAATATAGCTATCGTAATTTTCTCTGCCGAATTTATCGATAATAAAAGTCTTTCCTATTTGACGTGCACCTTTAACAAGAAGACACTCGTTTTGTTTTGAGGATTTCCATTCTGACAGTGTTTGAAGAAATTTGCGTTGTAACATATAGACCTCTATTAATAATTACAAGTATATCAGGACTTATAAGCTCTGTCAATGGCAAGCGCCGTTTTTTTGACATAAGATTTGTAAAAAATGCCACTTTTTCGACACTTAAAACATCAACAATGCCGTATTTTCGACAATTGTATGTATTTCTAAGAAATTTCCAAATATTGAGGCGGAGTGCCTGTCGTTGGGTGCGGGTTTGAATTTTCGCCGTTAAGGGTAATTATAATTATGAAAAAATTTTTAAAACCGATAAGGGAGGTGCTGTTTCCGAATGAATTGACTTGCGACTTGTGTGGGCGGGAAACTTTCGGCACGAACATATGTAAAGACTGCGTAAAAAGTTTGGTTGTTACCAATGGAGCCGCGTGACCGATATGCGGCAGAAAAACCGTCAGAC
>CAMWNA010000091.1 GCA_947175515.1 uncultured Clostridia bacterium
GAATTATCGTCCGCGCTCCGCGCTTGTTTTATTAATATTCTTAATTTCCTTATTAATAATCTTCCTTTCCGTCGTCGCAAAGTCCTTTTATGCGCGTGGTTACCACGCGGTAGCGGTTTTTCAGGCTTACGTCGTAAAGGGCGTACGGTTGGGCTGAAGTTGCTATTTCCCCCGATACTTCTGCGTAGCACGCGGTATTGCCTGCGCACATAATTACAGGCACGCCGTACAGGTAAGAATACGACCTGATTAAAAGGTGCGGCAGGTTATCCTTCAGCTCTTCCATAAACACGACGACGGCGTTACAGCCGCAAAGCGAAAGCGCTTTAATAGTTTCAGGGAAAAGCAGGTCGTTTTCAATGCACAGTCCAACCTTATATCCGCCGAGGGAATACACGCCGAGTCCTGCGCCGCTTTTGAAAGATTCACCGTCGATAACGTGGGTCATATCGGAAATGCCTAAAAGCTTACCGCCGTAAGCTGCGGCAACGGACTTGCGGACAAGTCCGCGGCTTATAGTTTTACAGCCGGTCAGCACTCCGCAGTCAGCCGTTTTAGAAAGGCGCGCCGCGTCCTCAAACTTATCAGTCAGGCCTTTCAGCTCTTCCTCGTAATCGACCTCGCCTAAACCCTTAAAGCCGAAAACGGCAATATCGCACTTGGGGAGGGATTTAATATCCTTAATACTTTTATCCGCGGCAACGCACAAAACCATACTGTTATTTTATTGCGGACGCGAAAAAAATGTGAAAAAGAAAAATATTAGCGAAAGGACGGGCATACAATATTTTATCCGTGCGGACTTATCAGCTGTTTCTGCGCGGAGGAGAAATTACGAGGTGTGACTGTGAAAAGAAAAATTTTAGCTTTACTTTTAGCCGCGTGCGCGGCGTGCGCTCTTTTAGGCGTTGCCGCGTGCAAAAAACAAAACACGAAAACGAGCAAGTACGACATTTACGCAAGCTACGACGCGGAAACTTGCACGCTTACGGGTACGGTGGACTTCACCTATTATAATAATACGGATAACGAGCTTTCGGAGCTTAAATTTAACCTGTACGGAAATGCGTTCAGGGAAAACGCACTGCATAAGCCCGTTTCATCCAGCTACGAAAACAGGGCGTATTACGCAGGCAAAAGCTACGGCGGTATGAGCGTGCAAAGCGTTGAAAACTGCACGGCTTGGAACGTGACGGGCGAGGATGAAAATATTTTAAGCGTCACGCTGTCTTCCTCGGTTTACCCCGAACAGACGGCGAACGTTAAAATAAGCTATACCTTGAATTTAGCAAAAATCAACCACCGCACGGGCGTTACCGCCAACGCGGTGAACTTGGGTAACTTCTATCCCGTACTTTGCGCGTACACAACGGAAGGCTACATAGAAGCGCCCTACTACCACTGCGGCGATCCGTTCGTTTCTGAATGTGCCGACTACAAGGTAACGATAGATATGCCTGCCGCATATACCGCGGCGGCAAGCGGAAAGCTCACGGACGAAAGCTCGACGTCAGACAGAAAAAAATGCACCTACACGCTTGACAACGCAAGAGATTTTGCAATGGTGCTTTCGGATAAGTTCGAGGTTGCGACGGGTAACGTGGACGGTGTGGAAATTAACTACTACTATTATTCCGACGACGACGCGCAGAAATCGCTTGCGGCGGCGTGCGAAAGCGTTGAATATTTTGCCTCCACCTTCGGCGGATACGTTTATCCCACTCTTTCAATCGTGCAGACGGGCTTCTGCTACGGAGGTATGGAATATCCCGCGCTTACTATGATTGCCGACGACTTGAAGGGCGATGAAAAGCTATATACTATCGTTCACGAAAACGCGCACCAGTGGTGGTACGCAATGGTAGGCAGCGATCAGCTTAACTGCGGTTGGCAGGATGAAGGGCTTGCGGAATACAGCTGCGTAATGTTCTTCGAAAACCACCCCGACTATTCGTTTACGCGGCTTGGATTAGTAGGCACGGCAACCAAAAGCTACAGGGCGTTCTATTCGGTTTACAACCAGATATTCGGTGAAACCGACACGAGTATGAACCGCAATTTAAGCCAGTACGAAAGCGAGTACGAATATTCGAACATCGCCTACAACAAGGGTATGATAATGTTCGATATGTTAAGGCAGTCCATAGGCGACGATAAGTTTTTATCGGGCATTAAAAAATACTACGAAAACAACCTTTACAAAATAGCCTCGTGCGACGATTTGTTCGGCTGTTTTATTTCGGGAAACGATCTGGAAGGCTTTTTCGATGCGTTTATCGAAGGAAAGATAGTAATTTAATTGTTGTAAAATCCAAAGCGCCGTGATATAATGTTGGTATGATAGAATTATTATTCAACGAATTATCACGGCTGCCAGAGGTGGAAGCTATTGCGCTGGGCGGTTCGCGTGCGGAAAAGAATTACGACGAAAAGTCCGACTATGACGTTTACGTTTACTGCACTAAGGGCGTAAGCGAAAGCGTGCGCAGAAATCTGCTTTCGGCGTTCTGCGAAAAAGTAGAGCTTGGCAACCGCTTCTGGGAGTACGAGGATAACTGCACTTTAATAGGCGGCACGGATATCGATTTGGTTTACCGCAACTTAGACGGATTTATAGAATGTGTTGCCGCCGTAGTGGAGGGTTTCCGCGCTTACAACGGGTATACCACGTGTATGTGGCACAATCTTTTGAACTGTAAAATCATTTACGACCCGTTGGGCAGGCTTGCCGCGGCGAAAAGGCGGTTTTCCGTTCCGTACCCCGAACAGCTTAAAAAGAATATTATAGACAGAAATTTTAAGCTTCTGCACGAGGCTATGCCGGCTTACGACAACCAGATTATCAAAGCTTTAAAGCGCAACGATATAGTGAGCGTAAACCACCGCACGGCGGCGTTTTTGGAATCGTACTTCGATATTATTTTCGCCGTTAACGGACAGACGCACGCCGGCGAAAAACGGCTTGCGTCGATTTGCAGGCAGACTTGCAACATTCTGCCCGAAGACTTTGAAAACAATTTAAACGACTTGTTTGCACATCTTTTTTTAAACCGAAAAGCGGTTGAAAAAGATTTAAAGAAAATTATAGAAGAGCTTGAAAAAATTATCCGTCCCGCGGAGGACGAAACAAAAGAAAGTACTTAACAATTACTTGCTTAAATAAATATAATGTTTTATAATCAAGTTATGGAATCGGACAGTTATATATCAATTAAAACTAATTCAATTCTTAAAATGCAATTTTAATTCCGTACAAAAGCTAAGCGTTTGATTTTTCAGTCGGCAATGCACGGAATTTTCCGTGCATTTTTTATACAGAATATAAAGGGAAGAAACGCTTATGGTAAAATACTTCACGACAGGTGCAAACGCAAACGTAAGCAAACAGGGCGGCTTTGAAGCGCGCAGCGGCGCGCTTGAACAGCTTGAAAAGTTTAAAAACCGCTGCTGGATAGATATGGTCAACCCCGACGACGGAGAATGCGACGAAGTCTCCGCGCTTACGGGGGTTCCAGAGGATATGATAAAAGCCGCGCTGGACGACAACGAACGCGCGCGTACGGAATTTGACGACGGATGCAGTATGTTCGTCGTAGACTGCCCGTTGATTGAGGAAAGCGACAACGGCGACAGCTACACCACCCTGCCGCTTGCCCTGATTTACAACGACAAGTGCATAATTACCGTATGCTTAAAGGGCAACACCGTTTTAAAGGAATTTATTACGGGGCGCGAAAGGGTGATATGCGAGAACCCTCTGCTTTTCGTCCTGAAATTTATGCTGGGTAACGCCAAAAGGTTTTTGTACTGCCTTAAACAGATTGACAGAAAGACCCACCGCATTCAAAGCGAAATGGGCAGGACTATGCGCAACAGCGAGATTATTCAGCTTCTGGATCTGCAGAATTCGCTGGTATATTTTTCCACTTCGTTAAACTCCAATGCAAGGGTGCATGAAAAGCTTTTCAAGGTTGAAGGCGTTGCCACGCGCGAAGAAATGCTGGATTTGTACGATGACGTTATTATAGAGGGCAAGCAGGCAATAGAAACCTGTAACATTTACAAAAACATTTTAAGCGTGACGATGGACGCGTACGGTTCGGTAATTTCCAACAACGCGAACGACACTATGCGCAAGCTCACGATTATTACCATTATCCTTGCAATACCAACTATGATTGCGGGCTTTTGGGGAATGAATATGACGGTGCCCTTTCAGACGGGCGAGGACAACACCTCCACTGTCTGGTTCTGGGTTGTCATTGCGGCGACTGCCGTATTAACCGTTGCGATTGCGCTGCTTATTTTAAAATCAAGCTCGTTCAACACTATAACGCGCAGAAAAAAGAAAAAGCGTAAGGATAAAAAGGAAAAATAAATGCCGATATTACAGTACGTATGCAAAAGCTGCGGAAAAAAATTTGAAGAGCTTGTTAAAAGATACGACGAACCCGTAACCTGCCCAGAGTGCGGAAAGTCCGCCGAAAGAGATTACTGCGGAGAAGTTTATTCCGCAACCGGCAAGCCGCAAAAAAAATGCAGTGGAAACTGCAAGACCTGCGGCGGCTGCAAATAATCGACTATATATAATTCGGTAATAATGGGAAATACCCGAAAAAGCCGCGGAGCGCTAAATTTAGCCTGGCTCTTATACACAAA
>CAMWNA010000092.1 GCA_947175515.1 uncultured Clostridia bacterium
TTGGCGCAGAGAGAGGGATTCGAACCCCCGTACAGTTGCCCGTAACACGATTTCGAGTCGTGCGCGTTCGACCACTCCGCCATCTCTGCATTGATTAACGGCTATATTTTAACATTTAAATAGGTAAAAAGCAATTAAAACATAGCCGAAATTGCTTTTTCAATTTATATTTTTGGGTAAATTTTGGGTAAAATTATCCAAGTATGCATTTATAACATCAATTACTTTTTTGTATTTTGATTTAAGTATTGCAAGTTTTTCCACGTCTGTATAGTCACCGCGCAAGAATGTTGCTTTGTCAAGCTGTTCAGGGTGCGTATAGATTTTTAATGTGGTTTCAATGGTGGAATGACCGAGCCATAAAGAAACAGTTTTCACATCAATTTTTTCTACACATATTTGAATAGTTCCAAACGTGTGCCGCAAGTCGTGCAGCTTGTGTCTTATTCCTAAGCCTTTCATTGCATTACGAAAATTATCGTCAACCGTTCTTTCCGATAAAGTGAAATATTTGCCGTTTGCTTCAGGCTTAAGCGTTGAAAGCAATTTTTCTACCAAAGGAAAGAGAGGTATATCACGCAAAGAGCCGTCAGTCTTTGTGCCGTTAATTCTTAAAATCTTTGTAACAAATTGCGATTCGGAATATAACATATCCAAAGCTTCATTTCTACGAGTTCCGGTCAGCAGCACAAAAAGAAAATAGCATTTTTGACTGTGACCGATTTTTTTATAGTTCAGTAAAAATGTTAAATACCGTAGCAGCTCGTCAAAACTGAAAGCCGTTCCCTGTTCTTGTTTGTGTTGCATTTTTTCCACCGGCAGGCAGGGGTTGACCTTGAGCATAGAAAGGGTAATTGCGCGGTTAAACATATTGTTTAAAAGCCCTTGCATTATTTGGCGCTTACGGGTTTTATCAATCGAGAATAAAAATTCCTCAATATTTTGAGGTGTGTAAGCGTTCAACCGTTTATCAAAGCCGTGTTCCAGAATATAGCTGAAGTTGTATTCTATCCCTCTAATAGAACTCTCTGCACGGTTTTGATTGATTTTATACGGTAGATAAAATTTTTCGTAGAATTCAGAAAGATAAATGTTTTTATTAGATTTGTTGTTCTTCAAGTCGTTAAGCTTTTGCTGTAGCTTCCGTTTAATCTCGTCGGCGTCACGTCCGTATACAGAGCCGAACTGCTGACTTCTGAATTCGATTAGTCCGTTGTCGCGTTCGCGGACGGAGCCTTTCAATTTTAATTCAATTAGCATTTTTTCCTTAATCTCCTCGATTAAGGTTTTTTTCGTTTTTTCACAGTGTTCTGATTTTATAAACTTTTCAAATTCTTGTGTGCGCTTTTCCTCCCATTTCTCAACCGATTGGTCGTTTCTCAATTTGAACAGTAAAAAAATAGCCTGTTCCAAAATCTGTGTTTGTTCGTTGTTGAGCATTTTTCTCCCCCAAAGTAAAAAGATAGTGGAGAGGTATTATATTACGAACTTCAAGATTTTTTAAGCGTTTTTTCACTGCTCGTATCTGAAAGTGATTGCGCCGTTCTCAAAACAAAGTCCTGAGTTTCCGGCAAAAGATTTTTAAAAGCCTTTAAAAGGGCTTTTTCTTTTTCCGATAAAGTGGAAGCTTCGCCCATCATTGCGGTAGTGGGTGTTCCGTATTCATTTTGTTCAAGCAATTCATCGGAAGATACATTGAAGAAATTAGATAATTTTTTTATTGCTGCATAGTCCGGAAGTCTGCCGGCATTTATCCAACCGCTAATTGTTGTAGCCGGTATACCAGTCAACGAACTTAATTGCCGTTGACTATTAATTGATTTTTCGGACATTAAATCTAAAAGTTTATTTTTGAACATAGAAAAAGTATAACAAAAATACCTTTTTAGGTGTTGACATTACCTTATTAGGTGTGTTATACTTCGTATATACCTAATTAGGTATAACTATTTAGGGGCGGTTGAAAAATCCCTCAAGGCGGGGCTATCGTGCGATTTTGACCCATTTACGGCGGTTTAACGAAGCTTTGATTGTTTCCGGCACCGAATAAAGGGACAGGAACAAAGAAAATCACCGCAGGCAATCGCCCACGGTGAAAGTACTTTAAAAATTAGCGTTTAGTTGTAATCTCATATTTTGTTTTTATTATTTCAGATTCAACATTTTTCAATTTTTGGGTTAAAACAGTTTTTTCAGCTTCGTTAGTACTATGTTTTAACTTATATTCCAACTTGCTTTTCTTATTGTTAAGTCTATTGAGCTTACGTTGCAAAAAGAAATACATTTATCAGACTTTACCTCCTTTGTAAATTTTGCCTTTTGGTTGGTGGCAATAAACCTTTAATCTTTTACTACTTATCGCGCAAACAACGGCAAATAAAGAAGCAAAGGGGAAAGTAGCTTCGTCTGACTTTGTTTGCTTCGTTATTCGATTGTGGGCAATTCAAATTATATCATAGCGGACAAGCAAAGTCAACGAAGTATTTTTAAGCAGAATTCATATTTAAGGAGAATATAGATGACAAATAACAAGAACAACAAGAGGAAGAAGAATACGGGGCTTAAGGTTGTAAGCGTGCTAATGGCAGGCTTGACGGCAGCAGCAGGCGTTGCTTGCGGAATCGGCTGGATGAAAGCGGTGAAGCTAGAAAAGCAGGTAAACGAGCTGATACGCGAACGAGACGACAACGCGGATAAAATACCGATGACGTTTAAGACCTACGGCATAGTAGCCGAGGACTACGAAAAATACGGCATACCCGAACGTGCAATTAACTCGAAGTTAATCGTCGCGGACTTTACGCCGGCGAACACGACGGACAAGCGCTGCCGTTGGACCTGGAAGTGGAAGGACTCAAGCGTAACCGAATCCGTGGAAGATTACGTTTATTTTAATCCGGCAGCGAATAACGGCGCGAACTGCGCCGTCGGCTGCCTGAAGGCGTTTACCAAAACAATTGTCTTGACGTGTACGAGCGTCGCGGACTCAAAGATAACGTCAACGACCAACATCGAATACGTAACGCGCTATTCGGAACTCAATAACGCCAGCGACTTTGTAATGAACCACTTCACAGATGACATTAACGTATTTACTAATATGTTTGAAGAAGAGGATAATATCGGCACGGTGCTGCCGGACTCTTTTGAAGCCGACGTAAAAATTCAAATATACCGAGAATTATTCGAATATTTACATCAAGAAGATTACGACGTTTCGGAGTACGCAGAGTATAAAAATATCACAGGCGGGATACCGAACTTAACGGACGGCGCAATTTATGGATATTGTTGGGGTTGGGCAAACGAATTCAATGCGCTTCACCCGGATGACGTTGCAAAATGGTGTCTGGATAATGATACGGACTGTATCGGAACGATAACCGCAACGGTGCGGTGTTACTATAAAGGCGAATTAATATACGAGTTTAAAGACGGAAAGGACTGGATGTTAAGCGCCGGGTGTTTAGCAGAAATGGCGATACCGCCGCAGGGAGTTAACACACCGCCTGAAATAGCGCTGTCGCTGTAAGGTGCGGATATGGTTAAGTTAATCTTAAAAATTGTCTGTGTACTGGCAGGTTTAATGGCGGTAATGTACTTGTGCGCGTCATTGGTGTTAGAGAGCTGGAACCCGAAGGACTGGACGGCAGCGGCAAAAAGCTTGTTTGGCGTTACAACGGAGCAGGGCGGTTCGACGGACGGAGAGCAGGGCAGCCAAGGCAAGCCTTCAGATACGAACACCCCGACAGGGCCAACGCAACCGAGTGACCCCGAAGCGCCGGAAACGCCAACAGAGCCGGCGGAGCCTGTAGCGCCGGAATTGACGCCTGAAGCTCAGAATTACATAGACGAAGTAAACGCGGTATTGGACGCGTTAGATACAATCAATTACGATTCGGAATTAATGCTTACGGCGTCATTGAAGTATGCGGAGCTCAGTGAAAGCGATACAAGAACGCAGGAAGTTCAAACGGCAATGGAAGCGTTAACGCTTATACAGGATAATTCAATCTACGACGGTTACTGGTGGGCGCCGCTTGAAACGCGAAAAGTAGCAGCAGCGAAAATGCAAATCGCAGGCTTACGTACGGACAGCGGAGAATTAAAAGAGCATGCGCACCCGTCGTCAGTTCCGCTGACTACTGAAGCGCAGAAATTCATAGACGCAGTAAACGCGGTGATAGATAAAAAAGACCTTTACCAAAGTGACGTTATAGTAATACCATATTACAAAAAAGACTTGGGCGCGAGTGATTTGAAAAGACGCGCGGTAAGCGCGGCGAATAAAGCTTGTACGATAATAGTGAACGAAGTAATCCACGAAGGCAGCGGAAAATATTCGCTGCCGCTGGACGCGAGATTAGAAGCAGCAAATATAATGATAGCCGCAGGCTTGAGAACGGATATAAGCTGGATAGAGTAAATATGAAAAAGTTACGAATAAGCACAAAATGCCTCATCACAATCGCAGTGGCAATGCTTGCTGCGGTACTCATCATCTTCTATGCGAGCGGCGGGGGGGGGGGGGGGGGGGCCCGGGGGGGGGGGGGTGGTGGTTGTTAGACAGTTAATAACAGTAAGAAATTATAAAAAAAAAAATTAAAAGGAGCAAACCAAAAAATTTAATTT
>CAMWNA010000093.1 GCA_947175515.1 uncultured Clostridia bacterium
TACGTTTACTTTCATCCCAATCCCCACTTCCTTTCTTATTACTATGCAGTTGCCAGATTTCGTGGAAAAACGAAGCTGAAAAAGCCGAAAAGCGCAGGCAATACGCGTTTGGAAGCACGTCGTTGCGGGTAACCGCACGAAAAAAAGTATATTATCGGTTTTATACCGTTATATAACCATTCCGGTGACGATAGCAACGAGGATCCACCTGTTCCCATTCCGAACACAGAAGTTAAGCTCGTTTACGTCGAAAGTACTTAGCGGGCCACCGCTCGGGAGGATAGATAGTTGCCGGATTTCAATTGAAAAGCCAGTTTTCATAGCGAAAACGGGCTTTTTTCTGTTTTTCGTTTAAGTTAATTGTCATTCGTTTAAGCTAATCGTTATTTGTTTAATCGTCAGAGGATAAAACGTCGATAACTTTTTGTATTAACGAAACAATGATATCCGCAGAAACGAAAATTGCAGTTTGCTGTTCTTCGACTATCTGCTCGGTTTGCTCCCATTTGGCGCAGGCGGAAGCGTCGGGCTTGCACGAAATGCCGCGCGGTTTACGGTCACGAATACAGCGTCCTAAATCAGCGCATTTAAAAGCGTCGTTTTCTTTTAAGTAGTACTGCTCGAAATATTTGCAGCTTTTGCATTTGCTGTTATCGTTCATTCGGTTACCCTTGTAAATATCGTATTACAAAAATTCTTTATATTTATTTTTTAAGATTCAAAAAGTGCAAGATTGACGACGTTATTATTAAATTTCACAGCGTATTTGTACGTCTTGTATGCTCCCCTATTTTCCCTTTGCTCGGCATAAAACAGAATTAAATCGCTTTGGTCTATCATAGCGCAGTTACGGTAATATATTGCCGTATACCACCAATCAAAATCTTTACAAGGGCAGTAGTATTCCTCGTACTCTTTTTGCTTGAACCAATTCGGCGGTTTGCGCAAATGCTTATCGAGCGGAAAACAAAATACTCTTTTTATGCCCAGTTGCGGATTTTGTGCTTTTTTGCACGACACTGCGTCATAGACAAGATCGTCAAAATTACTTCTGCCGCCAAACAGAAAAATCCGAACCCCGTCTGCAATTGCTTTATCATTTCTTCGCGCGTTCTTGCTTTAAGCTTATCCGTTATCTCAACGGTAAAGTGTCCGAAGCAAGAGCATACTTTTTTTGTTTCTGACATAAAAGAAGTGCCGCCCCAAAGGGAACGGCACCCGTAGAATACCGTTCCATGGTTGCGACGCCATATAAACCTCTTACATTTCCGTGAAACAAATCAGTCTGGAACAGGTATTGCTACCTATATTCTGTGATTTATATCACGGAAATAAACAAAAGAAAAAATGTAAAAACGTAGACTCTCCCCTTAGGAAGAGTGTTTACGGTTTATTCTTTATGACGTCGCATAAGTATTATAGCATTATTCTTTGAAAATATCAACAAGAAAAAGCAAACAGGGTGTAAATTTCGGCGCGCAAAACCGCGGTAAGGCAATACCGTAAATTCAGGCGACGGCGCCCGTCTTTTTTTATAGGTTGAAATTATATTTAAAATATTGTATAATAAAAACGAGTAAACGCGAAAGAAGCGCGCACGCTTGAGCTTGGCGGCGACACGGCAGTAAATACGATTTGTGCCGCCGGCGATTTCGAATAGATAAAACCCGACGGCAAAATAAAATTACCGGTAAAGAGCGTAACTACGCTTATTCTTAAAAGGGACTGAAAAAATGGAGCTTGACGAGGAATGTAAGGGCTGCCTTTACGGCAGCCAGATGCACAAGGTGGAAAGCACACAAACCGACGCGGAGAAGCTGGCGGAATTTAAAAAGCAGGTTAAATTACTTTGCGAAAATCCGCCGGCGCACTATTGCGCGCCTATTTTAATGCGCGACATAAACGGAATTCACCGCAAAATTTTCGGCGCGGATATTGACTACACGCGCGAAAAGTCGCTGTTCAACCGTGCGCTTTCGGCATTGGAGGAAAGGCTGTTTTCGGAAATAATGCAATCATCCGACCCAGTCGCCGCGGCGTTGAAGTTCGCAATGGCGGCAAACTACATAGATTTTGCGCGTATGTCGGATTTGAACGAGGGCGCAGTGGAATACGTTATTTCCGCCGCGCGGCGCGCGGTTCCCAACGCAGAGACACTTGAAAGCTTTAAGGAAAAGCTGAAAAAGGCAAATTCTCTGTGCGTGCTTCACGACAACTGCGGAGAAATCGTGCTGGATAAAATTCTTATAAGGGTTATAAAAAGGCTTTATCCCGAAATAAAGGTTACTTCAGTGGTGCGCGGCAGACCTATAATAAACGACGTTACGGCAGCAGACGCGGAGGAGGTCGGGCTGTACGGGTATGCCGAGGTTGTAGATAACGGTACGGACGTTGCCGGTACGTATTTAAAGGAAGTGCGCCCTGAGGTTAAAAGGCTTTTAGAGACAAGCGACGTAATTTTAAGCAAGGGGTTGGGGAATCTTGAAACTCTCTACGGCGAGGGGTATAAAATTTTCTACGCCTTTACCTGCAAATGTAAGCACGTATCCCGAAGATTCAACGCGCCGCTGTTTTCCGCGGTTTTTGCGGAAGAGTTATAAAAAATATGACAGTGTCATAAAAATTTGTTACAAATTTATCGTTTCGGCACGTTTTAAGTTGATTAATCGCAAAAGGTGTGTTATAATCACTTAAAATAGTTCATTACGAGGGGAAAATGAAGAGAATAGTCAAAGTGCTTTCTTTGGTGGTTGCGCCGCTTGTTACGTTCTGCGCGTTCCTCACCGGCTGTAAAAGCTGTAAAGGAAAGCCCGTCGATATAGATAACGGTGAAATTTTGCAGGATATGGATGAGGATCCTGCGGTATCCGCGCCTAAGCAGTCTGCTTATTACGAGGAATTGACAAAAGCCGCTTTGGCGGAATACCACGCGGTTGCCGATAAATTTTACGACGAGGGCAGCGAGGAGATTGACAGGGAGAACCCTGAAGTTATAAAGGCGGCGAACGTTGCGGCAGGCAAGCTGTTTGCTTATGCGTGCTATAACGAAAGGTACCTTGATAAGTACGTTTATATAAGCAATCAGGAAGGCTATACCGATTTAGGCAGCAACGGTCACGCGGCGGCTATAAGACAGGAATATTATTTAAGAGTAAACGAAACGGAAGAAACCTGCGGTTACCGCTACCATTCAACGATAAAGAAGGTTACCGACTCGGGCGGAATAGTTGACGTTGCCAAGAGCGCGTTTGAAAGCGCAAGGCTGAGAATGACGGACAAGACCGATCTTTTATACCGATTTGAGGGTAATTCTATCGGAATCGGCGACTATAACGAGAGGCTCGGCTTCAATATGCTAAAATGCGACTGGCGCACGGGCGACGACTGGGGCAGACCTGACATAACTATGGTAAAGGGCGGCGTTCTTTCTACCGAGGAGGAAATAAAGAACGATATTTTAGCCAACGCGTCGGACGATAACCATTCAATGCGCGCTAACATAAACACCCTTGCCGACAATATCGTCAAGTGTTCGCACATAGTTGAAAGCGAGGGGCTTGTAACCGTTGTAATGGTTGTGGATACCGACGTTGCAAACAACGACGAAGCTTCTGTGAAAATGCTTACCAAAGCTAACGGCACGGACGGCGACTGCCACTGGCAGGCAAAAGAGGAGTATGAAGAGAACGGCGACCCTGTTTCGGGAGTAGGTGAAGATACGGGTCTTAAAATCATATTCACGCTCTGGCCGAACGGACTTTTCAAGCAGTATATAGTAATCGAACGCTGGCAGGGTAAAATGGATATTCCCGTGCTTTCAGTAAAGGGCGTTGCGGATTCCACGACTATAGTTCAGTACAGCTATTCCGACAGGGACTGCGATATGGCGGGATATCTTGAAATGCTGGAAGAAGCTAAAAAGAAACTTGAAAAATAAATACAACCGTCCGATTCAAGGCGGACGGTTTTTTCGTGTATTGACATTTGTCGCATTTTTTGTTATAATGTCAACACGATAAATTTTTTGTAAGGTTATTTATGAAGGCTACCGGTTGGGATTTAATGAAGCTGGCGCAGGTGTTTGACGGAGAGTTTTGTCTTTCCGATTTTTTACCCGAAGAGCTTGACGAAATGCTAAACCTCCTTGAAGAGGGAACTTCGGCGGAGGAAATAAGGCGCAGGTATTTTGAATTTTACGACGACGTAAAGGACAGAACGCTGGACAAGCATAAGTGGAGCGATTAATTATGAATATAAAGACGCACTTGCAATGCATCTCTTTGGGACCACACCTACGCCGCCGCATATAAATGCGGCGGTTTTCATTGCGGCGTTTTTTTTAAATAACTATTTTTGGTTAATGAAAAAAAGCGGCGCCCCGGGTTTTAACGCCTTGGCCCCAGTATTATTTTTTTTTAATTAATGATCATTGCTTTTTTGACTGCCTGTGTGTCTGGGT
>CAMWNA010000094.1 GCA_947175515.1 uncultured Clostridia bacterium
ATAGTAAAGGATACAGTAGCTTGATTTTGGACAAAGTAAAAATCTTAATCAATAAAATGATGAGCGAGATTCTTCGTTAACACTCAGAATGACAGATTTATATATAACGAGATTTCTTTTACTGCTAAAATGACATATTTACATTAAGCGAAAATTCTTCCGCTTAGAATGATATATCTATATGGTACACAGAAACGAAAAGATTATTCGCTTTTTACCAGTTAAAAAGAAGGTATCCGCAATGGATACCTTCTTTTAAGGTTTGAGTATTTTTAATTAGTATTATTCAGCCAATTTAGCCTCTGCACCAAACAACCAAACTTTGCCGGTATCAGTAGCGTGTTTATTAGTTCCGCCCACTTTTAAAACTTCTCCTGCTTTCAAGCTAACAGTTACACATTTAATACTTTTACGAGCAGTTAATTCTTCAGTGTGTTGAACTTCACCAGCATTTATTTGATAATCAATAGTTCCGGATTTATTTGAATTATAACCGTCATTAGCCCACACTACATATAAGTAAAGAGTTATATCGGCACTTGCAGTAACGGTAAATGCATCTGAACTACTATTTACTGCAACAGATGAAGTTAATTTAATTCCTTGATCAGGAGTTACTTTTTCACCGGACATATTAGTGTAAGACGCAGCATTAGAACCCGTTGATATAGTACCATATGATTTACCAGCAGAATAAGTTAATGCCGTCGCTGCTTTTAGTTCAAACAAAGTATTGGAAGTAATTACATCACCCTGAGCATAATCTTTTGTAGTTACGCCAGCAGCAGTACCTGCCACATCAGTTTTCCAGATTTCAGAAGAATTTACAACCGTCTCTTCAAACTTTACATAAACATTAGTATTTTCTGCAGACAGTGTCATCGGTAAAGTTAATACATTCGTACAAGCGCTGTCAGAATAATATCCTACTATATGATGTTTTGCAGGAACTACGACCACGCCATTAAGCATATCTTTGGTAACTTCGTCGGTTACTCTGACGCCTGTAAGAGTCCAAGTATTTGTACCGTCAGAAATAGTTACGGTTGCCGCAGCGTTATCATAGTAGTTGTCAGGATGTATTCCTTCTAAGTTAGTCCCCCAATCTTCAACTGCTTTAATTACTTTTTCAATCGTTGTAGCGCCGTTTACTGCAGCTTCGCCGTCAGCGATTGCCTTGTCATAATCAGCTTTGTTTTCTGTTTTAGTATAATCACTGGCAGGATATTCCGTTTTTACAGTATCAATTACAAAAGTCTTTAATGTTGCAAGTACTGCCGCGTAATAATCGTTATAAGCTTTGTCGCAATCAGCATTTGTTGCAGCTGAACCTATTGCAGCTGTATACGCCGCTTGAGCAGCGGTAAGATCAAGCGAGTAGCTTGCAACCGAAGTATTTACTTCTGCATATCTTGCGTTGATTACCGTTTTATAAGCTTCCAAATCTACAGGAGTATTGACAATAATGATATTATCAACAGAGAACGACTTATCATTGCTGTCACCCGAAGAGAATTTAATACCCTGTAAGTTGGTTCCGCTCAATTGCAAGTCTGTTACAAAATCAACTTCGTTGATTTTCATAGTAAAAGTGCCTACCGTAGCATCATATTTAAAGTATACCTTGCTACCTTCCATAGCAATCTTGCCCGCATCACCAGAAGGAGTTACATCAGTACCGCCGTCAAGACGATAATTCCAATTAGTATTAGCGCGCAGACCGAACACTTCTTCTTTAGTACCATCTTTGCCGATAAACTGTACAGGAGCGTAACCGGTTGAACCGTTGACGAAACCAGAAAGCTCAAAGTAGCCTTCAATTACGCCGTATGCGCCGCCGAAGTCAACGTTTAACGTCGTTGCCGGCTTAGCTTTAGGAGTTACAATAACCGCCTTACCACCGCTTACTTCAACGTAATGGGTCGTAGCCGAACCTGCTTCACCGAAATTGTAATATATACCTGCGTTACCCCAAGCATTAAACTTATCTGTAAGTTTACCTTTTACGATAAACGTATCTTTAACTAATACGTCCACACCTTCTTTATTCAGTAAGGAATTATAGCCTGTGGGGGTAGTTGCTTCATAGTCGCAGGTATCACATTTAAGATCTCCGTCTGCGTCAACGTGAGCGCCTTCTTCCGTTTTAGCGGTTTCACAATCTGCTTCGTCGGTACAGGTAGCCTTTTTATAGTGCCCATCGTCGTCTTTCGTCCATTCGGTTGACCAAGTATGCTGGTGAGCAGCTTCCCACTTTGCTTTTATGGTTATGTTTGCCGTTACGGGAGTATCGGTTTCGTAATCGTCACCGCTTTCGGTAATCCAACCCACGAAATCGTGTCCGTCTTTCTTAAGCTGGGTAAGATCAACGTCCTGAAGGGCGTCGCCAAGAGTGCCGTCCTTTTCTACTTTGATTGTAAGGGTGGTTTCTTCGCCCAATTTACCGCCGTCAAGGTTGATTGTTACGGTGTATTCTACCTTAGTTACAGGGGGGGGGTTCTGAGAATCTACCTCCCAAATTGCTTTTATAGTCAAGTCGCTATCAATAACGGTATCGAAGTTGAATTCCGTGCCATCGGAGGGGTCAACCCACTTTACGAACTTATAACCGGTTTTAGTAGGGTTAGAAGGTTTAGTGACCTTTTCGCCGTCCTTTACTTTTACGGAATAAGTGGTTTGGTCGTTCAGCTTGCCGCCGTCTAAATCGAACTTAACCGTATATTCGTGCGTTTGCTCCGAGCCGGGTTCGTCCTTTTTACAGCCTGCTACGGTAACTACCGTTCCGACGGTTGCCGTTGCCGTTAAGGCGCAAATTCCTGCAACGAGCAGCTTCTTGAAAAATTTGTTCTTACTCATCATTCCTCCATTATTTACGGCAAGACGCCGAATTAACATAAAAATATTTCGGAGTATTTCTACTTCTTTTTAAATTATATATCTTTTATTTTATAATGTCAAGCACGATTTGCAAAAAAATTACACAAATCTTTATATTTTTACAATATGTTTTGCGCTGATTTGATTTATTGTTCCACTTTTTGGTAGAATTGGTAAAGTTGATTAGCCGGCGGTTGATTTTCGTGCATTGCAAAAGGCGGAGGAACGATTTTCGTGCGTTCCTCCGCCTTTTCATTATTATATATTATCCTTATTAAATTTTATCCTTCAATTACGTTACGTTCAGCATTATCTTTCAATTCGTTTGACTGTGCTGCAACGTTTTTGCCGTTCTCCTTTTTGGTGTGTTTGGAGGCTAGCTTTAAATTGATGCGGTGCAGGGTTGCAACCAGCGCCGTGTTTACTATAACAAACACCAGCGTTATTATACAAAGTATTAATACGGCTATCAATTTTTATGCCTCCTTTTCATTTTTAAGCTAAAAGAAATTGTTCGCTTGCACTAAGTTACCGACGCTGTTATTTGCCAAAGAATTCGGTATAAATTGCTTTAATGCACTTTTCATAGTCTTCGTTCTTTACGCCGACTACTATATTCAGCTCGCTTGAGCCTTGGTCAATCATTTTAATGTTTATATCAGCCGCGGCAATTGCGTTGAACAGGCGCGCGGAGGTTCCGACCGAGGACGACATACCGTGACCGACGGTTGCAATCAACGCGATATTTTCAATAACCCTTATAACGTCTGGTTCGACTGCGTTTTTAATTCCTTCCAAAATTCTTTCAAGCTTAATACCTACTAGCGTTTCCGTTGCTATTACAAGCGACATCGTATCTATGCCGGAAGGGATATGCTCGACAGAGACACCTTCTTCCTCGATAACGGAAAGCACTTTACGCACGAAGCCGATTTCCGCGTTCATATGGGATTTTTCAATAAAGATTACGGTGAAATTCTTTTTGCCCGCAACGCCCGTTACTACGTTTCCGCTTAAAACGTAGCGCGAGCTGGGGAGAATTGCCGTTCCGCAATCTTCGGGGCGAAAGGTGTTTTTTATCTGAATAGGTATATTTGCCCTGCGGACAGGAAAAATAGAATCACTGTGAAGAACGTTTGCGCCCATATAGCTTAATTCGCGCAGTTCCTTATACGACATTGATTTTATGCCCTTAGGGCTTTCCACTATCCTAGGGTCGCAGGCTAAAAAGCCGGAAACGTCCGTCCAGTTTTCATAAAGCGAGGCGTTAACCGCGCGGGCGACGATTGCGCCTGAAATATCAGAGCCGCCCCGCGAAAAGGTTTTAACCTTACCCTGCGCGTCCGTGCCGTAGAATCCTGAAAAAACGGCTTTCTGAACGCCGCGGACTGCTTCGGCTACTGCTTTATAAGATTTTTAGCAGTTTATTGTGCCGATTTCGTTTATAAATATTACTTCGGCAGCGTCAATGAATTTTGCGC
>CAMWNA010000095.1 GCA_947175515.1 uncultured Clostridia bacterium
ATATTTCCTCTTCCTTTGAGGATGGTCTTTTATGCCAAGAAAAATTATTTGGTTTGAAAAAAAAATTCCCGGGCGGGACCCTCCACCCGCCGTCCGCGCCTTTCTCATTTTAATTGACAATATTTTTCCGTTGCGGTATAATTTTACTATGAAGACGGCTAACGCATGGCGCGATTATAAAATAATAGCCACGGGCGGCGGAATGAAGCTTGAGGACTGGAAGGGTATTAAGCTTTTGCGCCCCGACCCTCAGGTCATATGGAAGGGCGGCGATTTATACGCGGCAAGCGGAATTCACGCCGTTTATAAGCGTAGCGACAAAGGCGGAGGCGGTTGGGAAATCCGCAAGCCGTTCCCTCCCGAATGGACTGTAAACTACCGCGACTTAACCTTCAAGGTAAAGCCTATGGGCTTTAAGCATACGGGGCTTTTCCCCGAACAAGCCGTTAACTGGGACGCTATGCGTGAAATAATTTCCGCGGCTAAGCTAAAGGATAACGCGCGCGAAATAAAGGTCTTAAACCTTTTTGCGTACACGGGCGGCGCGTCCGTTGCGTGCGCAAAAGCTGGAGCGTTTGTGACCCACGTTGACGCGGCTAAGGGTATGGTTGAGCGCGCTGGCGAAAACGCAAGGCTTTCGGGTATAGACGGCGGCATACGCTACATAGTCGACGACTGTATGAAGTTCGTCGCGCGCGAGATACGCCGCGGCAATACCTACGACGGGATAATTATGGATCCGCCCAGCTACGGCAGGGGACCCAACGGCGAGATGTGGAAGATTGAAGAAAATCTTTTCGATTTTGTTTCAAGCTGTGCAAAGCTTCTTTGTAAAAATCCGCTGTTTTTTCTGATAAACAGCTACACAACCGGCTTACAGCCTGCCGTGCTGAAAAACATTCTTACGCTGACCTTAAAGAGCTTTGACGGCGAAGTCGACGCTTACGAGGTGGGTATCCCCACTGAGGAGGGAATTGCCCTTCCCTGCGGTGCAAGCGGACTTTTCACGGGAAGGCATTAAGAGCGTCTTGCTGCGAAAAAAGTACGTAAAGAAGATAAGGAAAAATTTATGGGCGAGTTAAACGTTCTCCACGAGGACAATCACATAATCGTAGTTTTAAAACCGCAGATGCTTGCTTGCTGCCCCGACGAAAGCGGAGACGGCAACCTTCTCGACCAAGTTAAAAACTACTTAAAGGTTACCTATAACAAATCAGGCAACGCTTACGCAGGGCTTGTGCACAGGCTAGACAGGCCCACCGGCGGAGTTATGGTCTTTGCCAAGACCTCCAAGGCGGCGGCAAGACTTTCCGAGCAGATGAAAAACGGCGGCTTTGAAAAGCGCTACCTTGCCGTGCTGTGCGGCAAAATTTCCAGAACGCGCGGCACGCTTGAAAACTATTTGAGGAAAAATTCCGTAAACAACACAGTTTACGTCTGTACCCAGACTGAGGAAGGCGCGAAGTTCGCTTCCCTCGACTACGAAATAAAAGACTTCCGCGAAGGTCTTTCGCTTGCCGAAATCAACCTGCATACCGGCAGAACGCACCAGATACGCGTGCAGACGGCGGCAATCAACGCACCCGTCTACGGCGATATGCGCTACGGCGGCGAAAAAGCAGTAAAGGGCAGGCTTGCGCTTTGGGCTTATTCCCTGCGCTTTACCCACCCCGTCACGGGAGAGCATCTGCGTTTTATAGCTGAACCCCCCAAGGACGCTGCGCCTTGGAAGCTGTTCGATATAAACGTCACCGTTTAAAAGTTGCGTTTTGTGCTTAAAACGCCTTTAAAACCTTATTATAAACGTAAAAATTTTTAAGCGTTGCCGAACGAAAGCGTTTGACAACGCTATTATATTATAGTAAAATATTATCTGGTATATTTATCGGAGTATAGGCATATGAAACGTACAGGCTATAAAATTTCATTGATAACGCTCGTTCTCGCGCTGGTGATTTCGCTTAGCGCGCTTTTGGGTATAAATTTAGCAGGGGTTAAAATGCTTTCGGCAAAAGCCGACGGCACCGTAACGGTAAGCGGTTCAAATGTGTTCACCGCCACAGGCGACGCAAACGTAATCGCGGACAGGCAGCCCGTTCCACCCGTTGAAGAGGGCGGCGACGAAATCTTTACCTATTATTCAATGTTCACCTTCGCGTCCGACGACGATACGATTACGTACAGAAAGAACCTCGCTTACAACTGGTACGAAGCAGGCAAAACGACGGAGGAGGACGAAGTTTCCCAAGCCGTTCACGGTCTTTTCAATATTAAAATAGGCTTTAAAAACACCGTTTTCGAAAAGTTTATCATAAAGTTCGAATCTCAGGTCTATGAAAAGCAGGCAAAGGAAACCAAGTCTGCAAACTACGTTGTGTTCTTCCCTGTTGCCGGCGAAGAGGCAAAGGTCTACGCGGTAATAACGGACGACGTTGAAAAGGCAACCGCCCCTCAGGATACGGCGGCAACTAAGCTTGACATGGACGGAATCACTATCCGCTTCACCGAAAAGCTCGGCGGCGGCAAGTACGCCGTTTCCGTCGGTAACGGCGAAAATACCGTCAAAGGCGAATTCGTAAACGTCGGCGGCAATTACGCAAAATCATCCACCTCGACTTCCAACCCCGTTTACCCCTTATCGTTCAAGGCTGAATTCGGCGAGCTTGCGGAAGGCGAAACGCGTACTTCCGCGCAAATGGTTCTTTATTCTCTGAACGGACAGAGCTTTGAACTCAACGGCAGTACCCCCAACTATAATCAGGAAAAGGACTATTACTACGGCGGCACCGTCACGGACGATACCGCGCCCGTCCTCTGCTTGGAGGAGGAGTTAAATTATCTCACGCTCGGCAAAGAAATCGACGTGGACTATGCGGTTATCGACGTTTTAAGAACTTCGCCGCGCGCAACCCTTTACTACTACGTGTTAACTGTAGACCAGTATAAGGAAGAAGATTATAATTATAATAATAAGGAAATATTCACCGAAATCACCTCGTCCGATACTTTCCTTTTGGAAAGCAATAAGGATATGTACCTTCCCTCGGCGGAGGCGGCCAATCTCGACGCGTTCAAGGAAGGCAGTAAGTTCACCGTCGATATGGCTGCTAAGGTTTACTTTAAGCTTACCGACGTAACCAACAATCCTTCGACTTCCGAAGTATACCTCGACTGGTATGTTTCCGACAGCTACAAGCTCAACGTTAAAGACGCAGACTTTATTGCAGTCGGTAAAGACGAACGCGGCGTAAGCTACGCTTACGACGGCGAGGACGGCAGAAGCTGGAAGCAGGACGGTAAAGTAAAAGCTTATCAGGATAAGATTGACGAGCTTGCAGCTAATATCTCCGCAGGTAGCTCTACTTATTTGTACCTTCCCTCGGTAGAAGACCTGTTCACGGACAACGCAACGTCTTATCCCGATTTAAAGATAAGCGTATATTACTACAATAAAACCCAGCAGTCGAATACCGCGCTTTCTACGAATAACCTTTCAATCAACGTCACCCAGCAGGGCAAATACTTCTTTACCTTCTACGCAACCGACGCGGCAGGCAACCCTATGTGGTATCTGAATAAAGACGGCGAAGTTGAGGAATTCAATTCAAGCGACGTTTGGAAGATGTTTAACGACGACGAGGAGGGGCTTTACGACCTTCTGCCTTGGTTCAGCTTCGACGCTGGCTATACCGGCGTTCAGTTCGAGGAAGTTCCCGGCATGCAGGCAACGGCATACGTCGGCACGTCATACAGCTCGGCTTCGTTTAAAATCAACGGTATTTCGGGCAGCTACTCAACCGTTTACAGACTGTACCATTTTGACAGGGCGGGCTATTACAACGATACAAAAACCACCCTTTCCTATGAAAAGTTTGTAGAAGAAATCGACAGCCTTTACGATAACGCCGAAACGCGTAAATACTTCAAGGAAATTCCTGCGCTTGCGGATATGGAGGAAACCGACCCCGAGTACGAAGAGTACAAGGATTATGAGTGGAACAAAACTTCCACCTCGTTCACTCCGCAGGATAGCAACGCGTTCTATTTAATAAGGGCGGAGGTAACTGACAATCAGTATAATACCGACCCCGTTGCTTGTAACCTCGGCGTGGTTGCTTCCGTTCAGGCAAAAGCCTTAAAGGGCGAATCCGACTGGCTTAAAAACAACGTGGCTTCGGTGGTTCTGCTGTGTATAGCAGGTGTTGCGCTTATATGTATAGTGCTTCTGCTCGTCATAAAGCCCAAGAACGAGGGCGACGTTGACGAAACCTATGAAAAAGTCAAAAAGAACAAAAAACAGTAATATTAATTTTAATGAATAACGCGCGGCGCGGACGAATAAAATTCGTC
>CAMWNA010000096.1 GCA_947175515.1 uncultured Clostridia bacterium
GTTTAATTTTATTTATTACCTTACGATATACACGATTTAATTTGTTTTAACGCTGTTTTTTCAAGGCGCGAAACCTGTGCCTGCGATATGCCTACTTCCTGCGAAATTTCGGTCTGGGTCTTGCCCTCAAAATATCTTAAAAACAGTATCTTCTTCTCTCGGCCTTCAAGCTTGGAAATCGCGTCGTACAAAGCCGCTTTTTCCGTCCATACCTCGTCGTTGTTCTTTGAATCGAATATCTGGTCCATCAGCAAAAGGGTATCGCCCGACTTGTTGTACACCGGTTCGTACAGGGAAACGGGGTCGGAAATTGCGTCCAAGGCGTAAGCAACCTCTGATACCGCTATATTCATTTCCTTTGCTATTTTATCGTAGGTTACGTCCTCGTCGTCAACTTCAAGCTTTTCCCTTACCTTTAAAATCTGGTACGCGGTGTCGCGTATACTTCTCGAAACCCTCAAAGAATTTCCGTCGCGCAGATATCTTTTAATTTCGCCTAATATCATAGGAACGGCGTAGGTTGAAAATTTTACCCCGACGGAAATATCGAAGTTATCAATCGCCTTTATAAGCCCAACGCAGCCTGCCTGAAAAACGTCGTCCGCGTTTGCGTTCTTCGCCCAAAATCTTCTTACAAGCGATAATACAAGGCGCATATTGCCGACAATGAATTTTTCCCTTGCCGCCTCGTCGCCGGCTTTTATTTTGCGCATAAGCTCTTCCTGCTCCTTAGAAGAAAGAAGCGGCAAGCCCGAGGTGTCCACTCCGCAAATGACTACTTTCTGTAACATATTTGATCCCTCCCTTTTAAATATGTACAGCTAAGCGGAGGGAATGAAATTTTAAATCTGCTTGGAAATGTCCTTTTTTAGCTTGGAAATAATCTTCTTTTCAAGTCTTGAAATGTAGCTTTGGGAAATGCCGAGTTTGTCCGCCACGTCCTTTTGCGTCATTTCGTCGCCGCCGTCAAGGGCGAACCGCATACGCATAATTTTCTGCTCGCGTGCGGAAAGCTTGGACAGCGAAGCCCTTAAAAGCTCGCGCTCGACTCCGCCTTCTATGTCCGAATACACGCTATCCGCGTCCGTGCCCATAACGTCGGAAAGTAAAAGCTCGTTTCCCTCCCAGTCGGTGTTTAACGGTTCGTCAAAGCTGACTTCCTGCTTTAAGCGCGACATACGGCGGAGATACATTAAAATTTCGTTTTCAATGCAGCGCGAAGCGTAGGTTGCAAGCTTTATGTTTTTTTCCGACTTAAAGGAATTTATAGCCTTGATAAGCCCTATCGTGCCGACGGAAACCAAATCGTCACCGTCAACGCCGGCGCCTTCGAACTTCTTGGCTATGTACACGACGAGGCGCAGGTTATGTTCAACCAAGTCGGCTTTGGCGCGTTCGTCACCGCTTTCAAGGAGGGAAATTTTATCGCTTTCCTCCTCCTGTGAAAAAGGCAGCGGCAGCGCTTCCGTTCCGCATATGTAATCCAGCGTGTTTCTGCCGAAGATAAGTGATAGAATGTGTTTTATTTTTTCAAACATTTTACTCCTCCGAAAGGTCGGGATGAAGCACCGCGCCGCCTGCAGCGGAAGGGCTTATTCCTATAATTACGTTTCTGACGGTTTCCGTCCTTTCGCCTAAGTCTATTTCTATCTTGTCCGCCGTAAAAATTTTCAATTTTTTACTTCCTGCAACAGTATGTATTTTTACCGAGTCTTTTATTCGGCTTTCGTCAACGATTTTCATCGCGGCGGTTAACGGAATTACGCTGACAGGCTGTCCCGAATGATAAACCTTGTTACCGCTGTCGAAAAAACCCGAAAGACTTACGCTTTTTTCACCCGACCATATTTTACAGGAAACCGTGGTCTTGCCGACCTTCTTTAATTTTGCCGCAAGCCTGCGTGCAAAAATTATTAAAAGAAGTGCACAAAACAGCGGTATACCTATCGGCACGGAGGATAGAATGTAGCCACCGCCAGCGGCATAGCTTATCCCTGCCAACGAGAACGCGCCGATAAGCGCGCCGCCCAAAAGCGCGGTGAAGCCGAAAAAGGCAGCCGTCATTTTAATGTATGCTTTAAAGCTTTGCAACTTGCCACCGAATGCGCAAATTATTAAGCCCGAAATTATTTTTACGGGAATTGCCGCCCACGCAGGCAACTTAAAAAGCGGAAACACAACGGCAAAGCACGCGCCGAACGCCGCTGCAATGCAAAGTCTGAAAATATGACCCCTGTTTTTGGCAACGAGCTTGGCGCAATACAAAAGCGTGAAGTCCATACAGAAGTTTTCAATTATGGCAAGCTCAACGTATACCTGCATCGTAACAGGTATTATAGCGTAGCGGTTTTTGAAAAAAGCGTAAAAAAACGGCGAAACCCGTCGAATTTCGTCGTGTGCAAAACTGCCTTAAAATTAAAATGCGACGCGTGCGAAATATTCGCCCGCGCCATTGCAGCTATAAATTATTTATCTTTTTCTTCCTGCTCTTTTTGCTCTTTCTTTTGCTTATACGCACGGTTAAGCGCGCTTGCTATTATAGACAAATAATAAACCACGAGCGTTGCAAAAGCAAACCAAATATATTTCATAGTATACGGAACTATCTGTCCCATTTCCTCATAGCCGTGTCCGCCCTCATGCCTATAAACCTTCATAGCCCAAGCCATAAAAAGCGCATACGCAACTATATTTACAACATATAATATTATCCTTCTGTAATGCTTTTTTAAAAAATCTTTAAAGTCGAAAGTTTTTTTATCCATAATTACGCCTCTTTAATATTCAATTCCCGTAAGGTCAATTTCTATCTGCCATTGATCTTCTGCACTCGACAGCGAAATTCCGCCGGCTAATCCGCTTGAATTAAGCGTCAGC
Organism: uncultured Clostridia bacterium; assembly: GCA_947175515.1. GTDB lineage: Bacteria > Bacillota > Clostridia > Christensenellales > Borkfalkiaceae > Coproplasma. Next base: position 2,878 of record CAMWNA010000096.1, read on the forward strand.
GATACCGAGTCTTTAACGACGTTGTAAGTATGTATATAAGTGTATCTTACATTAGTCATTTTATTCTGCAATTCGCCTATCTTAGTTAAAGTAACGTAAGATGAACCCATAGTTAAAGATTTACCGTCTTGATTTTTCTCGATAAACTGCCATACTACGCCGGAAAAAGAATTAGTCAGACACCTTGAAGCTGTTAACGGACTGTTATATACTTGGTTATTAACAAAATCATAAAAATAACCTCTCATATTATAATCGCTGCCTTGGATAGTACCTTCACCGCCCCAAGTAAAACCCACGTAGTCCTCATAGTTTTTTTCCGCTACATATTTTGTGTCGTTAGAAGAATAATCCTTATCCCACTCACAAAAACCGGCAACTTTATAATAGTCAAAATCAGCATAGTAATCTGCCGTAAGCATTATACTTAAAGCATAGTAGCTTTCCCTATCTGTGCCCAAAGAGTGCGTTGCCGAAGTCTGAAGCTCAGAGGTGTTTGCATTTAACTGTTCGCTTTTATAAGCTTCCACTTCGGATTTTTTTAACAGCCTACTGTTCATTGCAATTCAGTCACCGTCATAGGTTTCGGCTACCCAAACCTTTTTTTCGGCGGCCAACACAAACTCGCCTTTATCTTCTGCGGCTAACTTTTTGCCTGTTGCCGACTTCTGATTTTGTCCGTTTCTTTGGTTGAATAATTCTTCCGTTAAGTAATACGTGGTTTCACTGTAATACTCGTCGTCAGAACATACAGTATAGCTATCCAACGGCTTCAAATCATTGCGATAAGCAAAGGTAAAGATAATTACGAACAACGTATTTAAAGCAATCGACAATGGTGCAACTCTTTTGAAAATTGTTTTCTGATTTTTCATAATAATTCTCCTTCAAGTATTTTGTAATAAAAGTTTATATCATAATTCATCGCAAGTCAATACCGACAGAATAAAATCCTGTCCCAACTTTGTCCCATTATGTTTTTTGTTGCTTTTTATTGCTGAAAATGCTAATATTTTTATATGCAAAGTATTTCGGGAGCTTTTTTGAAAAAACTTCGCCAAAGTAAAGGTTATTCTCTGCGCGAATTTTCAAAAATGATTTATACTTCAAAATCTTCCTTGCAGCGTTGGGAAAAAACCAACTTACCCGACGATAAAGATTTGCTGCAAAGAATATCCGCTGTTTTTAATATGACGGTTGATGAAATGTACGCAAAATCTAAAGAAGATAAAGAACTTCAACCGACAGAAAAACAACTTACTGAAATGCAATTCGGCATTAAAGGACTTGCCGTTGTTTTAGGTTTTTTATCCATCTTTGTTTTAATATTTGTTTTATTATATACATAATAG
>CAMWNA010000097.1 GCA_947175515.1 uncultured Clostridia bacterium
TTTTAAAAAAATATTAAATTATACCCCCTTTTTTTGTTGTGTTTTTTTTTTTTTTTTTTCTTTTTGGGTTTGTGTTAATTTTCCCCACCCCGCAACTTGAAAATAAGGAGGAAGCGTTTGCTCCCTCCTGTTAATTATAATACATTTGTACCGTGCGGCATTTATATCAGCCGTTCAGCGCTTCCAAAACCTTGGTTCTAAGTAAATCTTCGGTCAGGCTTCCCTGCTTTACGAAGGAAATAACGCCGCTTTTATCGATAATTACCGTCATCGGATACGTGCTTTTTCCGCCGAGCATTTTATACGTATTAGTGTCGAGCGCAAACATTATAGAATAATTTTTCCAATAAGTTACCTCGCCCGTTACGCTGTCTATATTGCTTCTTTCGTCAAGGAAGCCTTGAATTACCGCGTTTGACGTCATATCCCTCGCGTGAATAGCAATCATTGTAACGTCGTCGCCGAATTCTTCCTTAACCCTGTTGAAACCGGGAAGCTCCGCAATGCAAGGACCGCAGTCAGTATACCAATAGTTCAGTACGGTTACCGTTCCCCTGTTTTCAAGCATAGAGAACTTTTCTATCTTGTTTCCGTCATTATCGTAAGCGCCGTCGGTATCGAATACTCTTTCAAGAGTAAAATCGGGGCATCTGTCGCCTTCCTTGTAAACGGCGGTAACGTCCGTCGGGGCAAAGAAATTGTAATAGACGAGTGCGGTTATAAGCACTGCCGCTGCAAGCGCCCAAGCAGTAAATTCCAGCCAGAACGCACGTTTTTTGAATTTCTTTTCCGCCGAAGTTACCGTTGCGGTTGAGGCGTTTTCTGCCTTTTCGCCGTCGGGATAGCAGGTTTCGCCCTTGCTTTCTATGGTGACCTCTTGGCAAACGTCCGAGGTAGCGGTAACTTTTACGGTACCCGCCGTTTCCGCCGCCGTTCCGCTTGCAAGAATCGCCGTCAAAGGTTTAACCTCCTCCTGTCCCTCCGTATCAGCTGTAACGCTTACTGGCTTTGAAATTTCGGATTTGGGAAGAAAGATTTTAGAGCCCTTCCAGCTTATCGCCTGCGTGGGGCAGACGCGGATACATTCGCCGCAGTTTATACATTCGTGGTCGCCGACCTTGCGGATATCCATTTTACAGGTCTGTACGCAAAGTCCGCAATCTATACATTTCTTTTCGTCAAGCTTTACGCCTATCAGCGCAATTTTATTGAAGAAGCCGTAAATCGCGCCGAGGGGGCAGATAAAGCGGCAGAAAAATCTGAATATAAATACGCTTAAAACTATGAAAGCTATCAATAGCAGGAACTTCCAGCTGAACAGGAAGCCAAGCATTCCGTACAGATCCGCGTTGTTGCCGTTGGCAAGCTGCAAAACCGAAGCTGAGGTTCCGGCAGGACATATGTACTTACAGAAAGCGGGAACGGTGCTGTAAATAAGCGGAATTGCTATTACGAACACAACCAGCAGAACGTATTTAAAATACGACAGTATACGGGTATATCGGCTTTTTTTGAGCTTGGGAGTTTTTATTTTATATAAAAGCTCCTGACCTAAACCGACGGGGCATAAGAAGCCGCAGATGGTTCTGCCGAGCATAAGCCCAAGCACGCCTAAAATACCCAGTATGAAGTACGGCGTAGTTCTGTCGGACGCCATTAAAGAATTCTGCAACGCACCCAAGGGACAGGCGGCAACCGCGCCGGGGCAGGAATAACAGTTCAAGCCGGGAGCGCACAGATTTTTAGTGCCGCCGTGGTAAATGATGTTATCACCCTTGCCGAATAAACCCTTTATGTTTGCGTTGAACAAAAGCGCAGAGTAAATTTGTATTATCCGCCGTCTTGTGGGAGCGTGGTTTTTAAACCAACGGCCGATTTTTACAAAGAACGATTTTACCTTACCCAAGACCGATACACTCCGTACAGATTGCTATTGCCTTGGTAAACACCTCGCGCATGCTGCCGTTGAAGATACCGGCAATTACGAATGACACTCCCAGACATCCGACGATTACGCGCATAATTAAAACGCGGTGTTTTACGTTAAAATCAAAGGTTTTTAAAAGGAACGCAAAGAACTTGCTGTTTTGCGATTTTTCTTCAAGCTTCAACCTTATTTTACTTTGTTTGGGCTGAACTTCCTTTACTCCCTTAGTAAGCTTGGCTACTTCTTTAAGCTGTCTTTTAGCAGAAACGCCCTCGTACACGGCAACGCCGAGACAAACGGCGAAAGCCGCCGCAACACAGGGCATTACGTGTTTCACCATATTATAAACGGGAACGGATAAGTTTTCAACCGCGGGGAAGTTTGAAGGCATTGCAAGGTACACTATCGTGTAAATTGCCGCACCCGAACACAGAACGCCTGCCGCCAGCCAAAGTATTTTAAGTATCTTTTCTTCGTACTTTACCGCATTGAGCGAATTTTGCAAATCGCCTTCCACCGTGCGCGGCATATGCTTTTTCATACGGTAAAGCGTATAGCGCGTATCAGGCTTTAGCTTCTTCTTAGGCTCGGGGAAAACCTCCCACAAAACGAAGCCTGCCGCGACCATAACTATCCATATAACTATTGCCGGCAACAGACGCATAAGTCTTTGCCCGACCTTTTCACGCGAAAAAACGCTTATCCCGTCTGAGCCGCCGTTGTAGATTTCAAACGTAAAGCCTATAAGGAGCGCGCCAAGAATAACCGTCATAACGCCGAGTAAAATTCCGTATACTAAACGCACGTATTTACCTTTTTCTTTCATGCGGCACCTCCTTTCCGTTTTTAATAATTATATCATTTTTACGTTATACCGTCAAGCAAATAAAACGCTTGACAATCGCCGCCCGTTAAGTTATGCTAAAACTGAAAACTCACCAAGGAAGGCGTTTATGGACGGTTGCACTTACAAAGCTTACGTTAATATTTTGAATGAAGAGCTGCTGCCTGCAATGGGGTGTACCGAACCCATTTCCGTCGCTTATGCCGCCGCAATAGCTAAAAATACCCTAAAAACGCTGCCTGAGCGCGTTGAAATTTCCGTCAGCGGAAATATATTGAAAAACGTAAAAAGCGTTATCGTGCCGAACACCGGCGGACTTAAAGGCGTGAAAGCCGCTGCCGCCGCAGGCATAATTGCCGGCAAAGCCGACAAAAAACTGCAGGTTCTGGAAGAAATTACCGACACGGAAATTGCGCAGATTAAAACCTTTCTTAAAACGGCTGAATTCAAGGTCGTTCAGGCGAAAAACGGTTGCGTATTCGATATAGGCGTAAAGCTTTACGGCGGAGGCACGGACGCCTTCGTGAGAATCGAAGGGCACCACACAAACGTGGTTGAAATTACGCGCGGCGGTGAAAAGGTTTTCTGCGGATGCGAAAATTCGGGCGAATGTGCGCTCACCGACAGAAGCGTGTTATCCGTACGCGGCATTGCGGAGTTTATCGATTGCGTTAAGCTTGAAGATATCGAAGAGGTTATTTCAAGGCAGATTGAATTCAACTCCGCCATTGCCGAGGAAGGCTTAAAAAACGAGTACGGCGCGAACGTAGGAAAAATACTTTTAAAGGCGTTCGGAAACGACGTACATAATCTTGCGCGTGCTACAGCGGCGGCAGGCTCGGACGCGAGAATGAACGGCTGCAATCTGCCCGTCGTAATAGTTTCGGGTAGCGGAAACCAAGGTATGACTGCCTCCCTCCCCGTTGTCGTTTACGCTAAAAATATGAACGCAGACCGCGAAAAGCTGTTGCGTGCGGTTGCGCTTTCAGACCTTATAACCATACATTTAAAGACGGGTATTGGCAGGCTTTCGGCGTACTGCGGCGCGGTCAGTGCAGGTGCAGGCGCTGGCGCGGGCGTTTGTTACCTTTACGGCGGCGGCGTGGACGAAATTTCACGCACTATCGTGAACGCGCTTGCGGTTGATTCGGGGGTTATATGCGACGGAGCTAAATCAAGCTGTGCGGCTAAAATTTCAACTGCGGTGGATGCAGGGCTTTTGGGTATGGAAATGTGCAGAAACGGCTGCGGTTTCCTAAGCGGCGACGGAATACTTGACAGCGGCGTGGAAAAGACAATTGACAACGTGTGCGATTTAGCCCGAAACGGTATGCGCGAAACCGACGAGGAAATTATTCGCCTTATGATTAAGAACGTGTAAAATAAAATTTTTCTCAAATTTGAGAATTTTTCTTAAACGAAATAAATATTGAAAAATTAAGGACTGATTTTTTT
>CAMWNA010000098.1 GCA_947175515.1 uncultured Clostridia bacterium
TTATGCGTCGGTTTGATTTTGGCTAACGTACTTATTTTCGGCGGAATATTCGGAAAATTTATAAAATTGAAAAAATAAGCCGCGGCGGACTGATTTGTCCGCCGCGGCGTTTTTACGTTATCGCTTGTTTGCCGATAGTTATTAATTATTCAGGCGTTTAATATACCTGACCTCTGGGTTATCCTGCTTACATTAAAGCTTTGCCCTGTGCCGTGCCTATTACCGTGAAAATCTGCACTTCGTCACCGGTCTTGGCGTCGATATAAACGTAATACGTCTGGTCGCCGTAGTTGCCGTAGAATTCGTAAGCTAAAACTTCTTCGTCGTCAAGGGGTATAACCGTAAGTCTGCCTGCTTTGATATCAACGTTGGAAGATACCGCGCTCTGCGCTTTGCTTTCAGAAATCGCCGCCTTTTGCGCGGTTCTTTCGGTATGGTTCAGAACGTAGGATATGCCTTCCATACCGGTAACCATTCCGCGCTGTTCGCAAACCTTTACCTTAATCATATCGGGGTAGTAAATGATACCGTCCTGCTCGTAAGCGAAGTTTAAGTTGCACGTCGTGCCGTTTTCGCTCGTCCAGACGGGCTTCATATTTTCAAACCCTAAATCGTTTAAGAAATCCTGTGCAATATCGATGCATCTTTCTACGGAAAAATTCTTATCGTTGCAGTCCTTGTAGCTGTTGAACATAACTACCTTGCCGCCTTTTTTGGAGAGCTGAGCCATCATCTCGCCGTCCTTAGTGTCAAGCGAAAGGTTGTAGCATTCAAGCTGAGCCGCAAGCGTTTCGCCGGTGCAGCGTACGTTAGTTACGTCGTAATCTTCAAAGTATTCCGCGGCAAGCCTTTCCGCTTCCGTCGCGTTTATTTCTTCCAAGGCTTCAAGGTTTTTTGCGCTTACCTTTTTGATGCTGTCGGAAAAAGGACCGTCGTTAATTTCCTTGGGGGTTTCTATGGTGTTGTTTTCCAGATCGCCGAAGGACGCGGAGATATTGCAGTCCTTACCCTTCATTGCCTTAAGCATATCCTTGGGCGAAGAGTTCGCCGTAAGCTCGTTCAAAACGCGCTTCATTTCAAGGTTGGTGTCGTACATATATTCGATTGTTGCCTTCTGGCTTTCGGTCAGCTTCTTGCCGTTTGCAACAGCGTAAAGCATAGACTGCGCGCTGTCGCCCATCTTGTTTACGAAAGAAGTCATATTCTGGGTAAGCTGAGTATCGACGGGCAGTCTTTCCAAAATAACTTCAGCCATTTCGCTTTCGATTGCAATGTCGGATAAAATTCTGACTTGGTCGTTAGCCGAGTTGGAAACTCTCGCCTTTGATAAATCGGTGTCGAGGTTGTCGACGATAGCGTTCAATTCGTACAGCGACTGCATCTGCGTGCTTGCCATATCCGCCTGCATACCGTTCATATTCAGCCAGCCGAAGGTAAGCATAGTTCCGAGGGCAAGGGTGGTTACGCCGAGGGATATTACCGCTGCAAGCCAACCGCCGAAGCCGGGTGCGTGCTGTCTTTCTTTTTTGTTTGCGCGCTTTTCCGCTTTGACTTTGAGTGCGTGCTCGCGCTTAGCCTGTCTTTCAGCTGCTCTCGCTTCGCGCTTTGCAACCTTTGCTTCAAGCTTTGCCGCGCGTTCTTCCTTTTTCCTGTCTATGCGCGCTTCCTTGCTTTCGTGCTTAAGCATATCCCTGCGCTCGCGGCGCTTTTCTCTGCGCTCGGCTGCCTTTTCCTTGAAAGCCGCAATTCTGTCAAGCCTTTTCTGCTTGTGTTCAAGCTTCTTTTCAAGGCGCGCCTGTTTTTTCTGCGCCCTGATCTTTGCCGCTTCCAGCTTTTTCTGTTCGCGTGCCTTCTGTCTTGCAAGCTTCTTTTCGGAAACAACCTTTGCGTGTTTTTCTTTCTTTATTTTTTTATCTTTTTTTACTTTTTCCGCTTTTACTTTCTTAACCTTATCCGCAGACTTCTTTCCGGTCGATTTTTTAGCCGTTGCTTTCGCCGTCTTCTTTACGGGGTTTTTCTTCGTTTCGTTCGTATCGTTTTTGCGCGTAAGGCTTTCCGCCTTTTCCGCACCGCTTGAAACTTCTTTCTTACTCACAATTTACCTCCTATATTGCGAAAACGTGTTTACCGATAGTGGTAACCGTCTGTCTGCTGAAAATCCACGAGCTCGTAGCCACTGCAGGGTTGTAGTAGTAAATACATCCGTAAGTGGGGTCCCAGCCGTTGAGTGCGTCGGACGCGGCGTTCATTGCCGTCTTGTCCGGCGAAAGGTTAATCTGTCCGTCCGAAACCGCGGTGAACGCGTTCTTCTGGTAAATTACGCCCGAAATGGTGTTGGGGAACTTAGGCGACGCAACGCGGTTCAAAATTACCGCGCCCACTGCAACCTGACCCGTATAGCTTTCGCCCCTTGCTTCGGCGTAAATGCATTTCGCCAAAAGGTACAGGTCCGAGCTGGTGTAGTTCGAATTGCTTGTGCTGGTGCTGCCGTTGTTTTCAAGAACCTTTACGGAATCGTTCATGCCGAGCGCCGCATAGGTTGCTTTGCCTGCGATACCGTCAGCTGTAAGTCCGTTCTTTTTCTGGAACGCCTTTACCGCGGCAACGGTCTGGGGTCCGTAAACGCCGTCAACCGCACCGTTATAATAGCCCCATTGCTTTAAGCGGCGCTGTACTTCCTTAACCTCACCGCCGGTTGCACCCTGCTTTAAAACCGCAGTCTGCACGAAGGGCGCCGAGGCGTAGTCATCGTGTGTGTATGCCGTGTTGAATATGGCGGTGGCGGAACCGACGGCGGCAACCGCCAAGGCAACCACGCCCATTCTAAGTGCTTTTTTCATTTTTCCTCCTTGCTCCCCGAACGGTGAGCTTTATATTTTAAAAATTATGTCGTAAGTCAAAACTCGGCTTTAAATTGCGGGAAGCAAACTCCGCTTAAACCTCGTTGCAATTATTATGAATAATACTTGAAAAGTTATACAAAAAATTTCACCAAGGCATATGCGGCGGTGAAATCTTCAAAATATTTACAAATTCCGCAAATTTCGCCGTATTCCGCCGTCGGGCGTGTAATATAATTTATTAAAGCACTAATTGCAAGGAACTTGAAAATATGTCGGGTTACACTAAAAATATAGCGGTTATCCGCGAGCTGAAAAACGGTTTTTCCGCCGACGGCGGCGCGTTGACGGGGCTTATCAAAGCCGAAAAATACGGCGCGAAGCTTAAAGCCGAAGCGTCGCTTATAAACTTTGCACCGCTGACGGAGGGCAGGTACGTTACGGCAATTTCAGACGGCAGGCATACGCAGATTTTGGACGGCACCGTCTATGACGGATATTCCGAGGTGGACACCGCCGCAGGCTTTGCCGCCCTCGTCTGTTTCGTAAACGGCGAGGTTTCGCCCGTGGCTTCGGCGGTGTGCGGCAACTTCCGCTCCGCCGCCCTAGGTATAAAGGCGGAAATCGAAAAGGCGGAGCTTTTAACCCCCGAAGCGCAAACCAAGACCGCGCCTATTGAAGCGCCGTACGAGGACGAGGCTTTGGCGCAGGAGAATTATTATGAATTCGAACAAACTGATACGGACGGCGACGCTGTACGCGAGGATAAGAAGAAAAAAGAGGACGGGCGTAAATCTTGTGAAGATGAGGCGGCTGTTGGCTCTGTCGCGGTCGGGGAAAGAGTAAAAGATATTTCCAAACCGAAAAAATTGCGCACCGAAAAAAGAGAGGAAGCAAAGGTCGGGCTTTCGCACGGTATGTGTTTTTACGAGCGTATGAAGGGAGAAATTGACGGCTTGCTTTCCGCATATCCCGCAGACGTTACGCTTGAAACTATGGTGGAAAATTCCAGATGGGTGCAGATAGCTTACGGCGACGGCAAGTTTTACGTGTTCGGGATAATTTACGGTGACGACGGCTCGCAGAATAATATTCCGCAGTATATTTGCTACGGAGTGCCCGCAAAGCAGGGCAAACGTCCGCCTGAAAGTCTGGAAGGCCTTGCAAGCTTTATTCCGTCCGACCCGTCGGCAAACGGCGGTTACTGGGTTATGTATCAGGACGCGTTCACCGGAGCAAGCGTAAAAATCAATCTGGAATAATTTATTGCAAATAATAAAAAGCCGCGCGGTTGCATTCAACG
>CAMWNA010000099.1 GCA_947175515.1 uncultured Clostridia bacterium
CTTCCGCGCGGCGCACTTAAAATTTATTACCGCTAATTATTGCTATTTTATTTTCACCGTGCTATAATAGTTATGCGACAATACATAAAACATTAATACAGTATAATTAATGCCAGAATGTACAAAACCTGATGTAGGTAGCTTTACACGTTATCGCGTCATAGGGTTTTGTTCATTTTGGGTAAAGTTTTATGTGGTGTCGCAACTAAGCGAGATGTGTATGCTATAGTGTCGCTCTCGCAAGGGAGCGGCATTTTTTTATGGATGATTTGGGAAAAGTATGCTCGTGTTTCGGGCACCTCGATTTTGAAATTACCAAGGAGATAGAAAATAGAACGTGGCTAGAAATAAAATTTGCGCTTTGTATGGGGGTGCGGACGTTCCTTTTCGGCGGCAGAAGCACCTTTGACGATTTGTGTTATAAAATAGTCACTAAAATTAAAAAGCAGTTTCCTGTTTACGACATAAAAAGGGTGTTTTGTTTTCCGCTTGCAAAGCATCTGAAAAGTCCGCCGCCGTGGTATAAGCCTAAGGAATACGAAAAGGTAGTATGCCCTTTAAAAAAATTCGACGGTTGGTACCGCAGCTTGTTTTTCCGTAATATGGCGATGATAGACAGAAGCGAAATCGTGCTTTTTTGCGTGGAGGAAAGGGAGAACAGCGGAGCGTTTAAAACGTATAAATACGCTTTAAGCCAACACAAAGAAATCGTAAACGTATTATTAAAATAAATAAACGGTATAGCGTTTCCGCTATACCGTTTGTTTTTAACCTGTTTCTTATTCTTTCTTGTCGTGTTTTTTGCTTTCGGGCTTTTTGTCCTTTTCGGTGCTTTCAGCCTTTTCAGGGGCAATCAGCTTGGGCATTTTTAAGCCCGCCATCGAATACAAATCGTCAAGGGGAGGAAGGGATTTCATCATACCCGAAACGAAGTTCGCCGTAGCCGTCTTGCCTTCGGTATTCTGTCCGTTATCCCAAACTGTAACTTTGTCGATTTTAAGATTCTTGATAGCATCAACCTGAGTTCTGACCAGCTCTTCAAGCTTGTCGGCAATCATAAGGCGGACAGCCTCTTCTGCGGTGCCTGCCGCATGAACGAGCTTATCCATACCTTCAGCCTGCTTGGAAAGCGTTTCGTACAAACCGCGCGCCTCGGCTTCCATTTTTGCGAATATAGCGTCGGCTTCACCCTTTGCGCGGCGGCGCACGTTTTCGGCTTCCGCGTCTGCCTCGATTTCGATTTTTCTCTTTTCGATTTCCGAAGCAACGATGACGTCGGCTTCCTTGGTTGCCTTTTCACGCGAAGCACGCGCAATTTCCGCCTGTTTTTCAGCGGCGTAGCTTTCTTCCTTGGCTTTTGCCGCCTGTACGTTTTCCGCGGTTACGGCAAGCTTCATTGCTTCGGCTTCCTTTTCGCGGAGGAGCGCCTTGGACTGGGCTATTTCGGCTTTCGCCTTGTTTTCGCCCTCTATTGCGCGGCTTTCGGCTTCGGCAACGTTTATACGCTGTTGCATCATTGCGTTGGCTTCACCTATTGCACCCTTGCGGTTTTCTTCCGCAACGGAAATTTTCGCGTCGTTTATAGCCTTTGCTGCGGCCTCTTTACCGAGTGCGACTATGTAACCGCTTTCGTCGGAAATATCCGTCATGTTAACGTTTATAAGCTTTAAGCCTATCTTTTTAAGCTCGCCCTCAACGTTTCTTGAAATGGCTTCAAGGAACTTGTCGCGGTCGGTGTTTATTTCTTCGATTTCCATCGTAGCGATAACCAGACGGAGCTGACCGAATATAACGTCCTTTGCAAGCTCGGAAATCTGTTTAAGCTGTAAGCCCAAAAGTCTTTCCGCCGCGTTCTGCATAATTGCGGGGTCGGTGGAAATACCTACGGTGAAGATTGAAGGAACGTCGATACGGATGTTCTGCTTGGAAAGCGCGTTCTTCAAATCCACGGAAATGGAGAGGGGAGTCAGGTCAAGGAAGGTATACGACTGAATGAACGGCCAAATAAACGCCGCGCCGCCGTGTATACACTTCGCGCTTCTGTAGGTCCCGTCTTTGTTGGGGGAAATTTTACCGTAAATGACCATAATTTTGTCAGACGGGCATTTCTTGTATCTGCAAAATACTATCAACAGCAGCATAAACAGTACAAGAACTACCACTACGGCAAGAATTATGCCTATGGTTACGGCAGTTGATGCAAGTAAGTTACTCATTTTTATATTCTCCTTTCTGTTTTTTCAATTTCAATTGCGTCATTTTAAGCCTTGGCAAAGAATACCGCCCGTAATTGCGTCATTCTGAGCCTCGGCGAAGAATCTCACTCGCTGTCAGATTCTTTTTTATCGTCCGCAGGCGTATCTTCCGTTTTTTCGTCCGATTTTTCCGCCGAGTCGGGCACGGCTTTTGCGGCGCGTGTAACCACGGCGCATTCGTTTTCGGTGGAAATAATTTCAACCGTTTCGTCAACGGCAATTTTTTCGCCGTCGTCCGTCATTGCGTCAAGCTCTAAAAACCTGCCCTGCGCTGTGAGAGTGATTTTTCCGCGTCCGCTTCTTACTGCCGGTATGGATACGTATACGGTAGCTTGCTTGCCAACGAGCTTTTCGTGCTGAACCGCGCCGTTGCATTGAAGCTTTAACATCGCGCGCATTGCCAATACGACAACCGCCATAGCCGCCGCGCCTGCGATTACCGCAACGAACACGGAAAGCCATTGCAGCTTTTCGCTTGCCACCGCGCAGGTTAAAAGTCCTGCCCAACCGCCCACGGCAAGAAACGCCGTTATGCTTTTTACGGTGAATATTGAAACTCCCGAATCAGAATCAACGTCAATATCTCCGTCGCCGTCAATGTCTACGTCTCCGCCGAAGGACGTACAGCAAAGTATTATTATCTGCACGATAAGGAATACAGTGGCGACTACGCCCAGCCAGAAGTAGACGTGCTCAAGGGGCGAAAGCCCCGTAAACCATTCTTTCATTTTTTTTAATCTCCCAAAATATAAGGCTGTTTTACAACCCCGTTTATTTCGCTCACGCTTAATTAATAAACCGCCGAACCTGCGTCTAAACGCTTAATCGATAAATTTATATCGATTTTATTAAAGTTTTCCGCGCTGAGTTTATTATATAATAATATTATATGAAAATCAAGCGCGCGTAATTATTAATTATTACCAAAGAAGTGGAGGGGCGGTCAATCAAGATTTACAAAAATTGCAGGGACAATGCCCTCGGGGGATAAGACGGGCTCATTAGAAACCGAAAATCCGCCGTCACCGAGGCCGCCGCCGTCGCCCACGCACCTGACCATATTGTAATACTTATGGTCGGGCGAACGCAGCCACCAACAGCAATTACTGAATTTTGCATCGTGCGTGCCGTACGCGTAACAGCCCGTTGCTTTTGCGTATTCCGTCGCCTTTTTCCATCTGGCTTTGTTATCGGTAAACCAAGCCTCGGCTTCCCGAAAGCTTAAAAGAAAAACTTTATCTTCCGTATCCGCGCAAGCGTGTTCGTTGGGCTGCCGCTTGGTGGTTTCCGCGCCGTTTTTAACCGTCGTAAGAAATAAGCGTGATTTTTCATCATCGATAAACGCGGAATTTAAAAACGTTCCGTTAAGCCATTGGCGTATATCGCTGTGTTCGTAATTGTTGGGGTAGACGGGTTTCCCGTCGATAATTCTTCTGTCTTCTGAGCGATAAAAGTTTTGCCCGTCGATTGCCTTTTCCGAAAGGAGCAAAGCCTTGCCGCCTTCTATTTTTAAAACGCGCCATATAATCGGCTCGTAACCGAACACGTAAATTTTGCCCTTAGGATACCCCGAAATTTTATAAAAATATGCTTCGTCGCGGTCAATATATTTTTTCGTGTAAACGCAGCGGTAGCGATTTCCGCCGTATGCGCAGTCGCAGAGGAAGCCGCTGCCGAAGCAGTTTTCATATTTAAACCACGCGGAAGATTTGCTTAAA
>CAMWNA010000100.1 GCA_947175515.1 uncultured Clostridia bacterium
GCTTTTAAAGCCGTGCGCCGCTGTATAATTTTTTTTACATTACGACGATGTTTTCGTCCTCGAAAATCTGTTTGTATTCCTTGGGGAAATGGTCGTCTGTAATAAGCACGTCGATATCCTCAACCCTTGCAAAGGTGTAGGGGTTAATTTTTCCTATCTTAGAGGAGTCTAACATCATATAAACGTGCCTTGCCTTTTTAAATACGCTTTTTAAAAGGTCTGCTTCAATCTGGCTGTTGCAGGAAAAACCCTGTTCGGGGGTGAACGCCGTTGCGGAAACAATGGCAATTTCAAAATTAGTCAGCTCGAAGTATTCCTTAGCCGCGGGCGAAGCAGTGGAAAGGTTATCCCGCATAAGCTGTCCGCCGACTACGGTAATATTAATATTCTTTTTCTGCGCAAGTTCCATAGCGACCGCTATGCCGTTCGTGAAAACGTTGCACTTTAAGTCGGGCATTTCCTTTGAAAGGTACATGGCCGTCGTACCGCCGTCAAGGAAGATGCTGGAATTTTCGTCCAGAAGTCCGGAAGCCTTGCGTGCGATAACTATCTTTGCGTCGGTGTTAATGGTGGTTTTTTTGGTGTATTCCTCGCCGGAAACCTTCTGAACCTCCTTAACGGACATTGCGCCGCCGCGGATGCGGATAATTCTTCCGTCCTCTTCAAGCTGGAACAAATCCCTCCTCAACGTCATCTGTGATACGTTGGGGAAGACTTCTTCAAGCTGTTCAAGCGTCATTTTGCCGCGTCTGTCAAGGATTTCGGCTATTTCTTCTATTCTTTCCCTTTTCATTGCTCTCTCCTTTGTGGCTTTTCGCAATTTTTTTCAATCACGGTTACATTGTAACATAGCGGCTATGATAAGTCAAGCTAATTCACATTTTTTTAAATTTAATTCCGTGAAAAATGTTAAAAATTTACATTGCTTTAACTTTTGCCGCCTGATGCGGACGGGTATGCTATTTACGCTTTTTTGCGCCCCGTTTACCGATTAAAAACGCTTGCTTTTGAAAATCGTTTAATATATAATAATGAAAACCGACGGAATAGTAATTTTCAGGGTTCGGCAATCGTAACAGCGGCAGGGCGCCTTTACGTATAATGTAGAGGCGTATTTTCATTTAAACAGCCCCGTACCGCGAAAAAACAGCGGAATTTAAGCGCGGCGAACGTGCGCTTTAACTTATGTTTTTCAAAAGATTGAGGGCGGATATTTCAGCCGCCAAGCAAAACGACCCTGCCGCACGCAGTAAGCTTGAAATTTTTTTAACCTATTCGGGCGTGCGCGCGCTATCTATGCACAGGCGTGCAAACTTTTTTTACAGGCATCGCTTAAAGCTTATTGCACGCATAATTTCCCAGCGTGCAAAGTTCAAAACGGGTATAGAAATTCACCCCGCCGCAAAAATCGCTTCGGGTGTGTTTATAGACCACGGCTCGGGCGTAGTGATAGGCGAAACTGCGGAAGTGGGTGAAGGCACGGTTTTATATCAGGGCTGCACGCTCGGCGGAACGGGCAAGGAAAGCGGCAAGCGCCACCCTACGGTCGGGCGGTTCTGCGTGATTTCCGCAGGGGCTAAGGTTCTGGGCAATATAACAATAGGCGACTACGCCAAAATAGGCGCAGGCGCAGTGGTGTTAAAGGACGTTCCTCCGTACGCAACGGCAGTGGGTGTTCCGGCAAGAATAATACTCAAAAAACAGGAGGTCAACGGCGGTGAAAATTTACAACAGCCTGACGCGCACCAAGGAGGAGTTCAAACCCCTTGAAGAGGGCAAGGTTAAAATGTACGCATGCGGTATAACCGTTTCGGGCGAAGCGCATATCGGCCACGGCTATCAGGCGCTCATTTACGATATAATGCGCAAGTTTTTGAAAAAGCAGGGCTACTGCGTAACCTACGCGCGCAATTATACCGACGTTGACGATAAAATAATCGCAAAGTCCAAAGAAACAGGTATCCCTGCGGACAAGTACGCCGCCGGTATGATTGATAAAATAGATACGATAATGCGCAGGTTCGACGTGGACGACCCCGACCTCTGGCTCAAAGCTACGGAAAACATACAAAGCATTATCGACTTTATATCTAAGCTTATCGAAAGCGGACACGCCTACGCCGCGCCGTCCGGTACAGTCTACTTTGATGTATCAAGCTTCAAACGCTACGGCTGTCTTTCCAACCGCTCTGTTGAAGATATGCTTGACGGAGTCCGCGTGGAAAACGACGGCGAAAAGAAAAGCCCCGCTGACTTCGCGCTTTGGAAGGCTGCGAAAGAGGGCGAAATTTACTGGGATTCACCTTGGGGCAAGGGTCGCCCCGGCTGGCATATTGAATGCTCCGCTATGAACCGTGTTGCGTTCGGCGACCAAATCGATATTCACGGCGGCGGCAGGGATTTGATTTTTCCACATCACGAAAACGAAATCGCACAGACCGAAAGCCTGACGGGCAAACAGTTTTCAAAATATTGGACGCATAACGGGCTTATTAAAGTCAACGGACAGAAGATGTCCAAAAGCCTCGGCAACAGCCTTTTACTGGAAGACTTGTTAAAGGATTACACAGCCGAAGCAATAAAGTTCGCGCTCCTGCAAACAAGCTACCGCAACGATATTAATATCACCGACGGAATGTTTGCCGAAGCCGAAAGGCAGCTTACGTCGTTCTACACAATAATAAAGAACGCCGAAGATAAATTCGGCAAATCGGATAAGGGCAACGAAGAAATAGACAAACGCTTTGATACCTGTATGGCAGACGACTTCAACACCGCTCTTGCGCTTTCCGACCTGTTTGCGATTTTCAAAAACGTTTCCAAAAAGCTTGCCTCCGGCGATAAAACCGCGGCGGACGATATAAACCAGATTAAAAAGACCTATTCTCTTTTAGGCTTTTTCAAAAGGGACGCGGCGGACTATTTAAACGAAGTCGCACAAAAGAACCCCGTGCAAATTCCCGACGAGGTAAAAGCTCTAGCCAAAAAACGCTGGCAGGCGAAAACGAACAAGGACTGGGCTTCGGCGGATTCGTTGCGCGCTCGGATAGACGGGCTCGGATATATAAT
>CAMWNA010000101.1 GCA_947175515.1 uncultured Clostridia bacterium
ATTCAAAATAGTATACAAATTATAACGCTTAAATTTGTTTGTTTCAAGCCGACTGAAAAATACAAAGTCCGACAAAAATTTGCAAAATACCATATTGAAAATATAGTAATATTTTATAAAAACCACGGAGTAACTTAAATGAAAGTAACGTCAGATTTGCGCGGTCGGGTACTGTACATAACCCTGTGCGGCGAAATGGACGAATGTTCTGCGCCGAGCGCACGCGAGCTGTGCGACAGGCTGATAGAAGAAAATTCCACCGTAAAAAAAATTGTAGTAAACCTTTCCGAAGTGGCGTTTATGGATTCCACCGGCATAGGCTTTTTAATTGGCAGATACAAAAAAGCTTCCAGACTTTCTATTCCGCTGTATATCGAAAACCCCGATTTCGCCGCGGACAAAATTCTGAATTTAAGCGGTATATATTCGCTTATCCCCAAGGCGGAATAAGCCTGATAAGACGGTATTATAAGGTAAATTTATGACGAGTAATTATTTAAAACTTCAATTTTATTCACTTCCCAGAAATCAGGCGTTCGCGCGCGACGCGGTCGCCGCATTCTGTCTTGAACTCAATCCTTCGCTGTCCGCGCTGTCCGACGTAAAAACCGCCGTGTCCGAAGCCGTGACAAACTGCACCGTACACGCGTACAGAGGCAATTTGGGGCTTATTACAATCGAGTGTGAAATCGACGGCAAAGAACTACATATAAAGGTAAGCGACACGGGCAAGGGCATACCGGATATAAACAAAGCCGTCCAGCCTTTTTTCACGACGCTTCCTTCCGACGAGCGCTCTGGTATGGGCTTCACCATAATGCAAACCTTTATGGACGAGTTTTCCGTGAACTCCATTCAAGGCGAAGGTACGGTCGTTTATATGTCGAAAAGTTTTGAAGCGGAAGTGGAGAATGCTTGACGTCGAAAAGACGAACTGTTTGATAAGGAAAGCAAAAGAGGGCGACGCGAACGCGAAGGAAACCCTGCTTTTGGAAAACAATAACCTGATAAAAAGTATAGTCAGAAGATACCTTGGCAAGGGCGTTGAATACGACGACCTTTATCAGCTTGCAAGTATGGGGCTGCTTAAAGCCATAAACGGCTTTGACGAAAGCTTTGGCGTCCGCTTTTCAACCTACGCCGTGCCTATGATTGCGGGCGAAATAAAACGCTTTATGCGCGACGACGGCAGTATAAAGGTTTCCCGCCAGATTAAAAGCACGGCTAAAAGAATTAACTTGTTTATCGAACAGTATTCGTTGAAGCACGGCGCACAGCCTTCAGTTAAAGTAATTGCGCAGGAATTCGATATGCCCGAGAGCGAGGTCGTGTTCACCATGGGCTCTACTCATATGCCCGTATCAATTTACAGCCAAGGCGAATACAAGGACGAAAAAACACAGGAGCTTTTGGAAAAACTCCCCGTAGAGGACAAGCAGGAAGATATTATAGAAATGCTGCAGCTGAGGACGGCTATCGCCTCGCTTTCCGAACGCGACAGGAAGGTAATAATGCTGCGCTACTTCCGCGATATGACCCAGAGCGAGGTTGCCAATATGCTCGGCGTTTCACAGGTTCAGGTGTCGCGTATAGAAAACAGAATAATGGAAAATTTCCGCAAGGACTTAACCGGCTGAATTGAAATGACGAATAACGGGGCGGCGGCTTTATATTTAAAGCCGCCGCCCCGTTCAATTTCTTGTCAAAATTCTGTGTTCGTGCTATAATTAACGCGAGGTTAAACTTATGTTGAATGAAAAAAACGTAAAGCTCGGTAAAGTCCGCTCGTCCATACGCGAGCTGTACGAATACGGCAAAAAACGCAAGGCGGAAATAGGCGAGGAAAACGTTTACGATTTTTCGCTAGGCAATCCAAGCGTCCCCGTACCGGAGGCGGTAAGCAACGCGCTTGTAAAATTAGTGGAGGAGGGCGACCCCGTATCGCTCCACGGCTATACGTCTGCACAGGGCGATTTTTCGGTGCGCAAATCGGTTGCGGAAAATTTAAACGCACGCTTTAAAACCAAGCTTTCCGCCGACTGTATTTATATGACCTGCGGTGCGGCGGCTTCTCTTGCGATAACCTTCAACGCACTTTTAAATAGCGGCGACGAGGTAATAACCTTCGCCCCGTATTTCCCCGAATATAAAGTTTTCGTAGAGCATGCCGGCGGCAAGCTGAGCGTTGTAAAAAGCGAGGAAGATACTTTCCAGATAGATTTTACCGCGCTTGAAAAAGCGCTTAATAAAAATACGAAAGCGGTTTTAATCAATTCGCCCAACAATCCCAGCGGCGTAGTCTATACGGAACAAACCGTAAAACGCCTTTGCGCCTTGCTTGAAAACTATTCAAAAAAGCGCGGTGAGCCCGTGTATTTAATTTCCGACGAGCCTTACCGCGAACTCGTATTCGGCGGCGTAACGGTGCCGTTCGTAATGAATTATTACAGCAGGAGCATAGTTTGCTACTCGTATTCCAAATGTTTATCTCTTGCCGGCGAAAGAATAGGCTATATAGCGGTAAATAGCGAAGCGGAGGAGTGGGCTGAAATATACGCCGGTCTTTGCGGCGCGGGTCGCGCGCTCGGCTACGTGTGCGCACCTCATCTTTTTCAGGAGCTTGTAAAGGCAGTAAGCGGCAAAACCTCCGATATTTCCGTTTATGAAAATAACCGCAATAAGCTTTGCTCCGCTTTGACGGAATACGGCTTTACCGTGGTAAAGCCCGACGGCGCGTTTTATCTTTTCGTAAAATCTCCCGAGCCCGACGCAAACGCCTTTGCCGACCGCGCGAAAAGGTTTGAAATTCTTTTGGTTGCAGGCGACGACTTCGGCTGTGAAGGCTACGTTCGCGTTGCATACTGTGTTTCACCAAAAGTAATAGAAAGCGCATTGCCGTCGTTCAGGGCTTTGGCTGAAAGCTATAAATTATAAAGCTGTAAAATAATCTGCGCGGCGGACAATTT
>CAMWNA010000102.1 GCA_947175515.1 uncultured Clostridia bacterium
GTTTAAACGGTGTGGGTTGCTTTTTTATCAAAAACGCTTTTAAATTTATTTCTGCGCCCCTTGCCGCGGCGTCCGCGCGGCAAGGGGCGCTTTCTTATTCCCGTTCGAAAATCTCGTCAAGCGAAATCTTATAGAAATCCGCAATAGCTATCAGCGTTTCATAATCCGGACGGACGGCGTCGGTTTCGTAGCGCGTATAATTCACTCTGCTTAAATTCAAAATTTCCGCAAGCTGCTGTTGTGTTAAATTTTCGCCCTTTCTAAGTTCCTTCAGTTTCTTTCCTATTTGCAACATAAAATTTCCCCCTCGAATGTTATATTTTATGTTGACATTGTACAAAACGTGTACTATAATATAGAAAAATGTACATAATATGTACATTTAGAAATTACAGGAGAAGAAAAAATGTTTTGTAGAAATTGCGGAAAAGAAATTGACGATAACGCGGCGGTGTGTATACACTGCGGCGTTGCAACGGGTAAAGCGCAGCCGGTCAGTAATGAAACTAACGTTCTGGCAATAGTGGGTTTTGTTCTGTCGTTCTTTACGGCTATTATCGGCTTAATTTGCAGTATAATCGGCTATAAGAATTCCAAAGACCCGCGTTATAACGGTAACGGCAGAAGTCTTGCTATTGCGGGAATTATAATCAGCTGTGTGGCAACCGCATTGTATATTATACTTTTCGTTTCGCTGATAAGCGGAGCGGCTTGTTTTGCCGCAAGCGTAAGCACGTATTATTGATTATATTATTAAAAGCCCGACCGCGTAATTTCCGCGGTCGGGCTGCTTTTTATAAGTTTTGACAAATTTGTTTTACAGTGCTAAAATTAAGTCGGTGAAAGGTATAGGACAAAAGAAAAGAATTTTAATATTGACCCTTTGCGCGTTGCTCGTTTTGGCGGTAGCGTTGTTTTTGTCTGCGTTCTTTACGCATAAGGACGGCGCAAGCATAACCGCAAGAGCAAATATAAAGGATACGAACGTCGAATATAAATCGGTAGAAAAGATAATTAAAATCGACGAGAAAAAGAGCTGCGACATTACCGAAATTATTACGGTCGGTTTCAGAAAGAGCGGCATAAACGTAGGGCTTTCGCGCAACGTTTCAAGGGTGAATAAAATCACGCGCATTGTCAACGGCAAAAAGTACGTTAATAAAACCGTTAACAGTTTGCAACTCTATTCAGTAACGCTGAACGGTGAGGAAGAATACAGCTTTGTTGAGGAATATGGCGACTACTTTTACATAAACACGGGCGCGGACGGCGACTATAAACAAGCCGACATTTACGTTTACGAAATTCATTACCGCTACGATATGTCGGACGATATGATAAGCGACTTCGACGATTTTACGTTCGATATCATGGACTACGGTTTCAGGGGCGCGGTTGAAAAGTTTTCCGCAACCGTTACCATGCCCAAGGACTTCTTAGGCGGTAATAAAATCGAGGACGTTCTCACGTTCAGAACGAACGATATGGCGCCGCTGGATTACGACGCCGTAAACGCGCAATTCGACGCGCAGAACTTGACCATCCGCTGTTCGTACGGCAGACTTGAACAAGAACACGGACTTACTATGCAGTTAATTCTTCCGCAGGGTTATTTTGCGAATAAGTATAAGCCAAGCTCGCTTTATTGGGTAACCCTCGGGGTTGCTGTCGGCGCGGTAATTGTTATCGTTTTAATAATCGTAACGAGTAGGTTCGTTTTCGGCAACACTGCGGTTACTACCGAGTATTATCCGCCCGAAGGCTATTCGCCGCTCGACGTCGGGCGTTCGTACCGCGGTCGCATAAGGGGCAAGGACTTTGCCGCCCTCGTCATTTCGTGGGCAAACAAGGGGCTTGTTTCTATTGAGCTGAAAGGCAAAAATCGCATAATTCTCAGAAGATTAAAAGATTACGATATTGATGCGGTTACGGACTATTCCGAACACGAAAAAGATTTTTTCAACAGCCTTTTCGGGTTTGCCGACGTCTACGATACAAAGTCGAAACAAAGCATAACGGGCGGCGCAGACAAGCTTGACGATGCAGTGAAAGCGCTGCATAAATTAAAGCCCGAACAGACCATAACGCTGATTATAAAAAGAATAGCAATAGTGTTGATATCTATAATACCGTTCGCATTGTGTTATATTTGGATATGCTCGATAATGGGCGGCTCGCCCGGGTTTTTGGTTATGCTGGTTTTACCGATAATCGCCATTACCGTGTTCGTGTACGTGCCGATGCCGATATGGTTTAAGCTGATTTGGTGTAGCTTCTTTGGCGCAATTCCGTTTATCATAATTTTATGTACCGCGACGTATAGCGTATACGATATTTACGGTCTGTTCTACATTACGGCGGCAATTTTAGTGCTGGGTATGGCGTCGTCCGCGTTCGTACGGGCTTTCGGCAATAAGGAAAAGCTTGCGCGCGGCAGGGTGCTCGGGTTTAAAAAATTCCTCGTGCTTGCCGAGCTTGATAAGCTCAACGCGCTTTTGGAAGAAAACCCCGAATACTTCTACGATATTCTGCCATATTGCTACGTGTTCGGCATCACTAAAAAAATGGAAAAAAAGTTTGTTGCTTTGCACGCCAAGCTTCCCGAATACTTCAGCGGCGTCAGTATGTCCGAACTCGGTCACAACGTTTCCTCGTCTATGCGCCACGTCTGCGGCGGCTACCACAGCAGAGGCGGTGGTGGAGGTAGCGGCGGTAGCGGCGTCCTCGTCGAGTTTCGGGTGAATGAAGGAGCC
>CAMWNA010000103.1 GCA_947175515.1 uncultured Clostridia bacterium
GAAAATATAGCAGAAACGCGCCGCTTTGTCAAGTAAATGTTTTAGGGTTTACCTTAGCCAAAAAGCAACGAAATACTACAAAAACCATAGTCAGAAACAAATTTTTTTTACTTATTAATAAAGTTAAAATATTTACGGCAAAGGAGGATTTATAGGCTTATGGCG
Organism: uncultured Clostridia bacterium; assembly: GCA_947175515.1. Taxonomy (GTDB): domain Bacteria; phylum Bacillota; class Clostridia; order Christensenellales; family Borkfalkiaceae; genus Coproplasma. The sequence goes on from CAMWNA010000103.1 coordinate 166, forward strand.
AAAAAGAAAGAAATAGCGTTAATAACCGTTTTCGTCGTTTGCTTTATTTTATCAACTAATGCGTTGGTTTTGCACTTTGTACCGAAGAATAAAGAATTTACTGCTTCGGACGTATATGAAGAGTGTTTATATAACGTAGTTGAAGTAAAGGCTACAAGCGAAAACGTCGGTGAAAGTTTCGATACGGGCGAAATTGTATCTACCGACGGAAAAATAATAACCAACGCACACGTAGTAACATATTCGCGATTGGGCGCAACGAATGAATTTGAAAACTATTACATACGGTTTGCGTTTGAGGACGAGTATCGATTGGTCACTCTCGAAAAATATGATACGGATTTAGATTTGGCGGTTTTGAAATTACCTGACGTTTCGGATGTGCCAATGAAACCTATACGACCGGGGAATTCGGATAATTTAAAGTCGGGTGAAACCGTCTTTGCGGTCGGGAACGCGTCTAATTACGGGCATTATTGCAATATTGCTCAGCTGTGTGTTGCTTTTTACTTATGTTATTTTTGCAATAACGCGAATAATAGCCAAGTATCGGCAAACTCGCGCACGATTGAACTGTCGCAGTCTGCGGTAGACGCGCAAAGCGTGCTCAACGAATTCGACGATGCAACTTTAACTCAGTATGGCAGTACGGTTTATTTTGAAGGGTAAAAACCTATTGACAAAAATATGCTTTCAGAGATAGACTGTATTAGCGAAACCGATTTTGAAGAATTAGAAAATTGCACAACTAAATATAATTTCTTGTACAATTCCGAAACTAATATCGTAACGATAGCTGCGACTGCTACATTAGCGGACGGTACCGTTGAGGTAGATGAAATCACCGGCGTTGGATTTATAAACGATAAAGATGAGATTGACGCAGTAATGAATATTGATGGCGAAGGCATTTTATTGAGCGAAATGCGCGATGCTGGAATGATTCAGAATTGCGGTTGGTTTGCGAGTTTAATAAAGAAAGTTGCTATTGCGGTTGCCGTAGTTGCAACGGTAGTAGCAGTTGCCGCTGTGGTTGTTGCAACAGCGGGCGCAGCTGCTCCTGCGTTAGTTGCTGTGGGAGTTTCTACAACTGTTGGTATAAGCGCTGCTACCGCCGCTACAGCGGCAACTATTGCTACAGTATCTTTAACGGTAGCGGCAATTGCTGCAGGTGTAGCAATAGTTGCTGATGTTGTTGACCTAACTTGGGAAAATGTCGATTATTCTTTAGTAAACTTTGACCAAATCAAAAAGCAATTATTAAAGGGATTTTACTTTTTGGCGGTAGCAACTAGTGATGGCGCTATGCTGGTATCTCCCATTAGGTTACCTTCAGTAGCATCTGCTGCTCGGGCATTTAATGCAGGTTTAAGTATTTATACTCCAGACCCCGTAGAAGCTCTTGCTGTAACAACTGTTGCGGGTGGCGGAATTCCGGGATATACCGAAGGTAAAGTACATGGGAACGGATATTTTATGCATTATCATCGTTGGGACCATAAACCTAAGAATTCTCACGCTTTTTACGGCGGTCCGGTATTTTATTAATTAATAGATATTGGGGGCAATATGTCGAATTCAGAATATAATAAAAAATGGATTGAAGCTTTTTGCGGCGGGCTTTCGGCGGCACAAATTATGAAAGCGGGTATTGGACAGGACGGCGGTTTTTTGTGGCACGCGTTTTCATACAATTTTGTGCCGTGTCTGAAAGGCGACGACGCACGGAAAGCTTACAACGGTATGGATAAAAGCGGTGCAAAGCAATCTTTTTATACAATCGACCCGATTTATAAAAAATTCTCGATAAGTAATGAGGAGCCCATTGCCGACGAATTTATGACCGCAAAACAAATAGATGAATCCGACGAGGTCGAAATTTATATTATAGGTAAGGACTATAAATGGTGCTACGTAAGAACACACGAAAGTTTATGCGGACCGTATTTCTGTTATGTTGGAAATAAATTGCGTTAGGAGAATCGTTATTTATACGTCACCTTATATTGATGGCGTGCTTGTATTCGGATAGCTTTGAATAGCGGTGTAAGTATTATGTACAGTATAAAAGATTTTACAGGTAAAGAAGCAATAGGGATAAAAGCAATTATATCTGTTGAGGAAAACGTTTTAACTATTACTTCAAAGCTTTTTAAAATCGTATTTATTGCCCAAAAAGATAATTACAGCATTGAATTTAATACTCAAGAATTGGGCGGTAAATATGTTTACCGTGACGGCTTGATAAGTATTATAAATCAGAAAAGTTGCCATTTCGTTAGCGGACAAAAGTATAAAATAAATACGTTTGAATTTTATGATGACGTTGAGGGTGAAACATCTATAAAATATAGCAAATACTTTGCTATGCTTTATTTGGAGCTTGTAAACGAGAACGGAGAATTTTGCGATATAACTTTAACTTCCGGAGAAATACTCGT
>CAMWNA010000104.1 GCA_947175515.1 uncultured Clostridia bacterium
CGACCTGCCGGGTATGAACCGGCCGCTATAGACCAACTAAGCTACGTCGCCATTTATAGCCAAAGCGGCAAGTTTGGTTGCGGGGGCGGGATTCGAACCTCGCGACCTCCGGGTTATGAGCCCGACGAGCTACCTGGCTGCTCTACCCCGCGATAACCTGCCTTTTCTTGCAAGGCTTTATTATTCTATTAAATATTAAATATTTTGTCAACTGTTTTTAAGCCCTTACGAAAATTTTATTTCTTTTCCTTGCGCCGTTTATCGTTTATTATTTGCAAAGCCTCTTCGTCTATGACGGATAACCCTTCTTCCTTTGCTATTTGCACCATTTGCGTTAAGGCTGCTTTCAAAAATATTCGGGGGATTTTAGTAAGTTTTGCACACGCTCCGTCAGTAAAAGTTACGTCGGGACTGATTCGCTTTGCGGCGTATATAACCGAATTTACGTCACCTTCCTTTACCCGTACTTTCTCAGCGCGCGGTTTTCTGAACGGAGAATACCAAAAGTTAGTGCTGTCGCGGTAACCGTAATCCACAGGTACACGAGGAAAATCCGAAGCCTTAACTCCGCCGACTATTGCGGCATAATACTTTTCCTTTACCAATATTTTGTCTATCCTGAGAATGAAATGCGCGCCGAATTTGCTTGTAATTCCATTGAAATTTCTGTAAGGCGGACAGTAGCCGTCTAACTTTCCGGCATTATCTTCAAACGCGTTTTCCAGTTCGTTATCCCAAGAACATTCAAACACTTGATAAGCTTCCTTTACTATAAGAGGACGCACGCCCTCCGCTTCGCCCTTTTCAAAAGTAAAAAGGCACTTCTTCATTTTTTCTTCAGTTGTTTCCCCGGGAAAACCAAGCCGCACGGCTTCGCGGAAATATTTTTTTTCGTCCGTAATAAAGTTTAAAGAAACCTTACTTCCGCGCAAAATATTCTGCGCCGTATTCGAGCTGTTGCGGCATTCCAAAATCATTGCATAATAGTCTTTGCCGGCAACGTAGTACGGGAAACACAGTGAATATGCGCCGAGGTTGGTTTTTCCGCTTTCCGAAAGCGTGCCGACCATAATAGTCGGCATAGGAAAGAACGCCGAAGTCTGGTAAAAGTTATCGACTATCCTTAAATCTTTAAACGAACTCATTTTACACCTCACACCATTATATTAAAAATTACCCCGAAAGGGTTTACCTTTCGGGGCTGCTTAATTGAATTATTTGGGCTGTTTGCCGATATATGCGAGGATACCGCCGTCAACGTAGAGAATGTGACCATTAACCGCGTTGGAAGCGTCTGACGCAAGGAACACCGCAGGTCCCGCAAGTTCGTCCGCTTCAAGCCACCTGCCTGCAGGCGTCTTTGAAATTATGAAGCTATCAAACGGGTGTCTGCTGCCGTCGGGCTGCTTTTCGCGCAGGGGCGCCGTCTGAGGAGTTGCAATATATCCGGGACCGATGCCGTTACACTGAATGTTATATTCGCCGTATTCCGAGCAAATATTTCTAGTAAGCATTTTAAGTCCGCCCTTAGCCGCAGCGTATGCCGAAACCGTTTCGCGCCCTAATTCGCTCATCATAGAGCAGATATTTATAATTTTGCCGTGACCTTTTTTAATCATCGAAGGGATAACGGCTTTGGCAACGATAAAAGGACCGTTTAAGTCGATATCGATAACCTGTCTGAACTGAGCCGCAGTCATTTCGCACATAGGGATACGCTTAATTATACCCGCATTGTTTACGAGAATATCGATAACCCCTACTTCCTTTTCGATTTTCGCAACCATTGCGTTTACGCCGTTTTCGTCGGTAACGTCGCAAACATAGCCGTGAGCTTTTACGCCTTCTTCCTTGTAAGCGGCAATACCTTTTTCAACAAGCTCCTTATTGATGTCGTTGAAAACTATCGTTGCGCCGGCTTTTGCAAAGCCCATTGCAATTGCAAAGCCTATACCGTACGACGCGCCTGTAACGAGTGCGATTTTGCCGTCAAGCCTGAAATCCTTCATTTCCATTTAAAAATTCTCCTGAATTTAAGTTTTTTGTTCTTATATTATAGCACGGTTTTTGCGTTTTGTATACGGGTTTTGGCAAATTTAACCAAATTTTCATCACCCGTATGCGCTTTTACGTGCAACGCCTGACACGTGCGTTTTTTAACATTTGAAAATCTTCTTATTCTTCTTTGCGGTTTTCTTCTTTCAAATTGCCGTTTTTACCGGGTTGCTCCTTCTCGGCGTCTTGCTGTTCGGCTTCGGAAAGCTCTTTCAGCATTTGCGCGATTTTATCTTCGGATAGCTCCTCCACCTCCGAAGCAAGCTTTCCGTATGCAAGCTTATCGTGATGAATTGTCATAGCGTTACCTCCAGAATAATTATAGCATTGCACAATAATTTTGGCAAATTTATTTGCCCGAAATCGTTTGACTTAAAACGCTGTTTGAATATATAATAAACATACATTGAGGCGTAGCGCAGTTGGTAGCGCGTATGGTTCGGGACCATAAGGTCGTGGGTTCAAATCCCGTCGCCTCAACCAAA